>NZ_JAKZGV010000064.1:0-21786 GCF_022557375.1 Shewanella sp. MM_2022_3 | reverse complement strand
CCGTAGATACGTTAGGCATCAAGAGAAAGTAGAGCGGCAAGAGCAGGGTCAACTTGCTCTTGAATAAAGGCCCCCTTTTAGGGGGTTAAAACAAAGCCACCTTCTTTAGAAGGTGGATTCTTTACTGATTAAGTTATTCATTGGGCAGGGAAGATTATGAATCGTCATCACACTATCAATTATTTAGAGATTCCAACATCTGATATTGATTGTTCTAAAGCGTTTTTCAATACTGTATTTGGTTGGCGCTTTGAGGATTATGGCCCACAGTACAGTTGCTTTATCGATGCGGGAATAACGGGTGGTTTTTATCAAGCTGAGGTTTGTTTTACCCTAGAAAAGGGCTGTCCCCTGATTGTGCTATACAGTAAGACCTTGGAAGAAACTTTAGCCGCCGTGAACGCGGCTGGCGGCACCATTAGCACTGAGATTTTTAGCTTCCCAGGTGGTCGACGTTTCCATTTTATCGAGCCTGCGGGCAATGAATATGCGGTCTGGTCAGAATAACAGTATTTATCAGCCCTGTGTACGAAATTGCTGTCTCGATCAGCAGGATATCTGCATGGGGTGTTTTAGGCATCTTAAGGAGATTTTGGCGTGGCGAAACATGACAGAGGAGCAGCGAAGCGCATGTTATCTTAAAATGGCTGAGCGCAAAGCCGTTTTTATGGCAAAACGCCCTAGTAGCTAAAATAGGCCAAAGCATCGCGGCGCAACTTAAGTCAATACCTAAGTATAAAAATAGAAGCGCCGCGTTAACTGGCTAGATAGGATCAACCACAATATGTTCGAGTTCTATCACGGCAACAGCATGCAATGCATCCATCGCTGCGCCTACTAAGCTGATTTTACCTTGGGAGGATTCCACCAATACCGCGCGGCGGATCTCACCAAAATCACGATTATGCCGAGTCAGATTCGATAGCGCCATTTGCATTGGGAGCATCGATGGGTTAAACGCGGCGTTTTCAGCGTAGCGACCACAGTAGGTTGCGCCATCCGCGGTTTCTAATACAACCGCCGCATAGCTTTGGGTATAAGGTGCATAGCTTAAGCCCGCATGATCTAAGGCTTCAATTACCATAGGATCACTGCTATCGAGTGCAAATTCAGTTTCCTGCTTGACTAACAGCGGTGACTGAACATTTAAGTCTTTTGGCCCAAATGCATAGGGCAGATAATAGGACAATAAATGGCTATCCTGTGATGGCAAATGGATCTTGATTTGGCCGCCTTCGACTAATTCATTCATAAACTGACGGCAATGACCGCAGGGACTGGCGTTCACTATCATATCCACAATCTGGCTTTCGCCGCTAAGCCACGCGTGACTAATAGCGCTTTGCTCTGCGTGTACTGAGTGGAAGAGGGCTTCGCCAGGCAGTTCTAAGTTGGCACCCATATAAATGTCGCCACTTTTTCCTTTGGCAATTGCACCAACATAAAACTCACTAATGGGTGGTTTGGCTAAGGCGGCGGCAATAGGTAACAAAGCCAGTAACACCTCAGATTCGGTCATATTGCTGCTTTTGACTAACTCTGCCAGTTGCTGTGCATCGATATGTCCCGCAAAACCTTGATGTAATAAGGGAATTAATGCGTCAGCCAATGGGGTTGGCAGCTGGGTTATGCTTCGGATAAATCTATCTTGCATTTCCCGACTCCTTGTTTGTTAAGTTCATGGAAGAACATTCTAGTAATTTTGTTACAGTATAAATGCGAGTTAGTTCGCGTTTATGGTTCAATTAAGCGCCGGTTAGTTAACATCTGAAAGAAGTTATCAATCATAGGCGCTAAATCAACAAAAAACATGGGCTATTTTGTGGTCTACAATCCACGCAAATAGTGGCACAGGGCGGTGAGTAGTTTTTGTTTATGCTCATCGCCTTCGGTATCTTGCAACAAATGTTCAAGTTTGAGCAGATAATCCTGATCGGCCAAACGCTGCTGACAGAAGGTGCGCCAGCGATGGGACTCTTGATCATCAAGTAATTCGGGATAATTGCGCGCCCGATAACGGAATAGCATTTCTGGGATGCGTCCATCATCAAATTGCAAATCAAGTGCGGCTAAATTTTGAGGTAAGGTATGGCGAATGATCTCCATCTTGGCTTTATCGGCAGGGCTGAAAAATCCACCCGAATACAACATTAAGTCAGGATCCTTGGAGGTTACTTCGCCGTCATGCTCAAACAGTTGCGCCAGCTTCTCCCGTAATTCCGGGTGAGACTTTAAGCGTTTGTATTGTTCTCTGGCAAAGGCTTTATCAATGTTGAGTCTTTCTGCCTGCACATCATCTAAAATTTTGGCCGAAGTAATAAAAGGGCATTTGTTAAGATGCACCTGTTTAACTGGGATGGGTAACTCATCCTCGGCAAGCTCCGCTCTGGGCGTGTACATGCGCGTTTTTATCTGCTCGACATCCAGCTCAAACAGTGGACTTAAATCCATCGCTAAATTCACGCAAATAATGGCATTTTTGTTACTTGGGTGGTGTGCAACGGGGGCGATAAGGGTTGTACAACCGTGCATTGCACTTATCTTCGAACTGACATGGGCAAGCGGTAGCATATTTAATACGTCAATTTGCGCGCTGACGGCTTGTTTACGGCGCAATTCAAAATAGTACTGATATAACTTAGGTTGCTTTTCTTTTATCAGTTTTGCCATTGCGATGGTGGCGTAAACATCTGACATGGCATCGTGCGCTTTTTCATGGCTTAAACCATTAGCTTGGGTCAGATGTTCCAGTTTAAAACTGGGTGAACCGTCTTCTTTTAATGGCCAATGGATACCGTCGGGTCTAAAGGCATAACAAGCCCTCACTAAATCAATGATATCCCAACGCGTATTGCCATTTTGCCATTCGCGGGCATAAGGATCGATAAAGTTACGGTAAAAGCCATAGCGGGTGACTTCATCGTCAAATCGTAACGAGTTATAGCCAGCGACACAGGTATTAGGTTGGCTGAAGAGAGTATGGATACGCCCCATAAACTCGGTTTCAGGTAAACCTTTTAAATTGGCTAGTTGTGGCGTGATCCCTGTAATTAAAATCGCTTCGGGTGAGGGCAGGTAATCCGTTGATTGTTTGCAGTAAAAAGTCTCTGGCTCACCGATAATGTTAAGATCTAAATCGGTACGGACCCCGGCAAATTGGGCGGGTCTATCTTGGGCTGGGTTGGCACCGAATGTTTCATAGTCGTGCCAAAAAATACTTGGCTGAGATGCTGTATACATAATTTCAATCAAATGACGGTTTTGTCGAATGATAGCATCTTAGCCGTTAAACTCACCCCAATATTGATCAGCAAAAACCTTGATGGATAAATTATATTGAAAAGAGAAGCGCTTAACAGGTGATCTTTACCACGATTGGCAGTTACAATTCCCATTGAACAGGGGATCAGTCTTATGCATCATCAATATCTCAATCAACCTATGATACTCGATGTCGTACAGACCTCGTCATTGATCATAACGTTACCAAGCAACATGAGTGATTTTATTGTGCTTGAAACGATGGGAGCTCCCCTACTTGAGCTGATTGTAGTTTCACAAACGCCACCACAGATTGCAGTGCGCCTTCAACCGATTTTAGGGCTAACACTAAACACAACTTCTGTTGTAGACGCAGGGCTAAGTGCTCCTGTATCAAGGTGCTTGGGTCAAGGCGTACGGCTTTATCATCGAATGGGGACTGCCCCTAAATTTGTTGCCCAAGAGCTTCGGGCAGGAATTTTAATTAAAGTTGATGTGAGAGAAAGTGTAACATTCTCTTTGCAATCGGCATCAAAGTTCGAGTTTGTAACACTTGAATCCGACGTCAGAGGCTTACATGAGCCGAGAGTACTGATGATGGCTAAGGCTATTCTTGCTAGGGAGTACGATTACGGTGCGACATCGGAATCTCTTGCGGTTTACCTCACCGAAATTGAGCAGATAAGATTGGAGTTACAAGCATTTTTACGGGGTGAACTTGGTCAATACCATACTGGCTTAGCTGAAGAGGCCGTACGATTAGATCCATTACTACAACAGAAGCGCCAATGGCTTTTTCGAACTTATACCCACATGTTTGAGCGCCCGAGCTTTAGTCGCGCCGCAAATGATAGTCAGAATATCGACAAAGCCTTAAGGAAACTTGAGTGTTTTGAGCTGCTCGCTTCTCCTGAATTACTGCAAATGGTCGAGCGATTAATGGAAGATGAGATATAAGCTTGACATCCCCCATTTTAAATAGAGTTAATCAATGCAATATATATGTCCTTTGTGCGCGTTACCCCTCACCCTAACACAACGAACTTGGGGATGCCCGCAGGCACACAAGTTTGACATGGCGAAAGAAGGTTATGTCAATTTGCTTCCCGTTCAGAAAAAAAACTCGAAAGATCCAGGTGATAATCAGCAAATGATGTTTGCTCGTCGGGAGTTCTTAAATGCGGGTTATTATCAAATCTTAAGTGATAGAGTTAATCAACTGGCACTCCAATATGCCAGTAGTGCACAGCAGATCCTTGATATAGGTTGTGGTGAGGGGTACTACAGTCATCGTTTATATAATGCCCTTGTTGCTCATCATTTTTGTTATTTACAGGGCGTTGATATCTCTAAGTCGGCAATAAAATATGCAGCCAAGCGCTATCCTAACTTAAGCTTTTGTGTAGCGAGTGCCTATGAAATGCCGATTCCATCTAATAGCATTGATTTAGCGATTCGAATTTATGCACCATCAAAAGTAGAAGAACTTCAGCGGATCATGGCACCTAGCGGCATTCTTATCACGGTATCGCCTGGGCCTTTGCATCATTTTGCGCTAAAACAACAGATTTATGACCAGCCAAGATTGCATCCTGAGTCTGAGGCCAGAATTGATGGATTTGAATGCCTACATCAAGAGCGGCTTAGCGCGCAACTCGAGCTTAATGACAGTAAAGATATCGGCAATTTTCTCGAAATGACTCCCTATGCGTGGAAGTTTACCGCAGAGCAGAAACAAGCATTTTCTCAGAGCGGATTAAGCTGTGAGTTAGATTTCCAGATTGAAGTACATCGCATTTCAGTCTAGGGGCTGATTTTAACCTATTGAAATAAATTATTTAAAATGCTTTACTGTCAACGCTTAAGCCGTAAGAACATATTGTTCTGCGAGCCGGTAGCAAAACCTTAAAAGGCTTTGTTTAAATAAATTTTTCAAAGTGTCGCAGTATGTTGACTTATCTTTAGAATGGTTTATAGTTTTACTAGCTTGAAGGTTGGGCTTATATTTATGTGTTCAATACGACCCGTTCGTCCTGTAAACATAAGTAATACCGGCATTTTCCAGCTCCACCGCCGTTAAGGCTTTAATTTTTTATTTACAGGATTTATATCATGTCTCAAGTAACTGGTGTAGTTAAGTGGTTCAACTCTGACAAAGGTTTTGGTTTCATCGAGCAAGAATCTGGTCCAGACGTATTCGTTCACTTCCGTGCAATCAACTCTGACGGTTTCAAAACTCTTGATGAAGGTCAAAAAGTGTCTTTCACTGTGACCCAAGGTCAAAAAGGTCCTCAAGCTGAAAACGTAACCGTAATCGGTTAATTTTCAGTGCTGTTAGCCTAGACGCTAATAGCAATGGATTTAAGAGCTGTGGTTTTTACCATAGCTCTTTTTATTTGTGCTGTTTTATCTTAATACTTACATCTCTCATTTCTATCATTTCTCTCACTTTTAAGACCTCGTTCAGATTAATCTGCTGTTAGCTGTTATCATTTTTCCCGTGAATTTTGTTTATTTCGCTGTTAACGATATTAATAAATACATAAACTTGGCTTGAAAACTGACTATTTACGTACGCGAACATTCAGGGCGATAACTGTCAGCCCACAGCCATATTGCAGTGCCGTGGACCGTTGCTTAAGGATGGATAGTGACTTCATTAGGAGTCGAGTTTATCATCCGCGACTTTATAATGTGGGTCATCCAACAGATTCACTTCAACAAGATCACCTGCCTTATGAAGTAAGGCTTTACAATCAGCACTTAAATGCACCAAATGTAGTCTTTTGCCTATGGACACATAACGCTCTGCAAGCGTATCAATCGCTTCTAAGGCAGAGTGATCGGCTACGCGAGAAAACTTAAAATCGATGACGACATCCTGTGGATCCTGTGAAGCATCAAATAACTCGAGGAAACTCGCGACAGAACCGAAAAACAGTGGTCCATTAAGCTCATAGACTTTCCAGCCTTGAGAGTTTTGAGTCACTTTGACGCTAATGTGTTTCGCATGCTGCCAAGCAAATACCAGCGCGGATACCACCACTCCCACAAATACAGCAAAGGCGAGATCAGTAAACACAGTTACTGTGGTTACAAGAACGATCACAAAGGCATCATGTTTGGGCACTTTGCCCATAAACTTAAAACTTGCCCATTCGAATGTGCCGAGTACAACGATAAACATCACCCCAACGAGGGCTGCTAACGGAATAATTTCGATAAAGGCTGCACCAAAGAGAATAAATGCCAGTAGGCCAATGGCCGCGGTAATCCCTGATAACCTGCCGCGGCCACCAGAATTAATATTAATCATCGATTGACCGATCATGGCACAACCACCCATAGCCCCAAAAAAGCCGCTGGTGATGTTACCTACACCTTGGCCAATACATTCTTTATTGCTGCGTCCTCGGGTATGGGTCATCTCATCGATAACCGTCAAGGTTAACAGGGATTCGATTAATCCGACTGCGGCTAAAATAAAGGAATAGGGCAGAATGATATAGAGCGTCTCAAGGTTAAAAGGTACCTGTGGGATTGCAAAGCTTGGGAGTGAGCCTGCAATTGTCGCATTCTCGTCACCACTCATAGTCTTGAGAAAATCCAATACGTTACGAGTATCAAGATCAAAGCTGACGACAATAGCCGTGACGCTAAGAATTGCGACCAACGAGGACGGTATTGCAGTGGTCAGCTTAGGCAAGAAATAAATAATTGCCATGGTTAATGCTACGAGAGCAAACATCAGCAACAACGGCTCTGGTGGTAACCAGACTAAGTTTCCAGCAGTGTCTTTTACTTTAAACTGGCCAAGTTGTGCCAAAAAAATCACAATGGCGAGGCCGTTTACAAAACCTATCATCACCGGATAGGGTACGATGCGAATAAATTTCCCCAGTTTAAAGATGCCAGCGCTGATTTGGATTAATCCTGCCAGCACGACAGCCGCAAATAAGTATTGCACGCCATGTTCAACCACTAAGGACACCATGACCACGGCCATCGCTCCTGTTGCACCAGAAATCATCCCAGGTCGACCACCAATCAGTGCGGTGACCAATCCCATAATAAAAGCCGCATAGAGGCCCACCATAGGTTCGACATTGGCAACAAAAGCAAAGGCAACGGCCTCAGGGATCAGTGCGAGTGCGACGGTTAGCCCTGAGAGTATATCGGCTTTGTAGCTAGATGTTTTGTGGCGGAAGAGATCGAACATGAAACCTCTGTTACTGGTGTGTAGACAAAATAAGCCGCGCATACTATCAAATAAACTGATTGAGCTAAACTTGAAATATGCCTTAATTAGCTGAAAATAAAAAAGCCATGCAGATGCATGGCTTTTTAGATTGTGGAAGGGTCCTATGGACGAGCCATATCCGATTCAGCACTATTGCTGTGTTTCAGCTTAGGTTCAGTGGCTTCAGCGGTGGCGGTATTTTCATACTCACGGCCTTTAGGCACTTCAACCTGCGCTCTGACTTCTACCGTTGGTTTAGTCATTTCAGATGACACCATAGCACCAAAACGGCTAGACGCTTTCGGTTTGCTGACGACAACTTCCGTTGGTTGAGCCGTAGCAGCTTGCGCCATTACAGGTTTTGCCTGAGGTTTAACAAACGCTGCAGGTTTCGCCATCGGTGCTGATGCGACTGATTTTACCGCTTCTTTCGGCTCAGTCTTTTCTGTCACTGGTGTCACTTCTTCGGCTTTTGCTTCAGGAGTTATATCAGTCACTATTTGCATAGCCTCTGTGGCTTGCACTGCTGGTTCTGTTGCTGATTGTGGCTCGGCATCAGATGCTTTAACCGTTTCAGCGGCCTTATCGTTAACTACAGGTTTAGATGTGACTTCAGCGACAATAGCATCAGACTTAATTTCCGCGGAGGATTCAGTTACTGTGGTATCTGATACCGTGCTTTCAGTCGCTATGCTTTGAGAGACTGCGGCTTCAGTTGAGGAAATCACATCAGCAGTGTGCACAATCGGCGCTGGCTGCGTTGCTGTACTCTTCACTTCAACTTCAACTGCAACTGCAACCGTTTCAGCCACGGTTTGCTCTGTTAAGTTAGCCGTTTCAACAACTGCAGTTGGTGCTGGATAGTCTTGATCTTCGCCTAACGCATCATTAGGAATGAACTGCGCAGGAGCCGTTGTGCCTTGTTCATCTTCATCGCGGCGACGGCGTTGGCCAGCAGCTCGCAGATGGCGAGGACTACGGCGGCTACGACGTTGTCCATCACGGGATTCACGTTTGGCTTTGTCATCTGCATCAACATTTGCTTCGGCGTTATCTTCATCAATGGCCGCTGGTTGAGTGTCTAACTTAGCATCCACTTGAGTGTCTGCTTGGCTTTCAACAACAGGCATATCAACAATAGCATCGGCTGGCTTAGTTTCTACGACATCAGCAGCTTCTGATACTGTGGTGTCGCCGACCTCATTCGCAACCGTAACCTCTTTACGTGGCTGGCGGCGGCGCGGCGCTTTCACTTCTGGTTGAACTTCTACCGTGACATCCGCATTGATTGCAACCAACTCAGCTAAAATCGCTTCTTCCTGAATTGGCGTTTCTACAACATCTGTGGTGTTGTCGATACGAACTTTACGGCGCATATTACGGCGCTGACGACGTTCACGGACGACCTCTTGCTTTGGTGCTTCGTCTTGAACATCCGCAATCACTTCTTTAACTGCTTGATTGCGGGGTTTAGGCTCAGGCTTAGCACGTTTCGCACTTTCATCCTTTTCACGGATTGGGCGCTCTTGAGCTTGTGGTGCATCGGCGACTTTTTTGGCATTACGAGTACGTGGCTCGCGAGTACCTTCTTTCGCTTTTTCAGTATCTTGTGGATTGCGAGTACGGCGAGTGTCGTTACGACGATTGCGACGGTTGGCATTCGTGGCTTGACTGTCTTGCTTCTTAGTCTCGGTGCTCTTTTCTGCGACTGCGTTATCACTTGAGCTAAAGAAAGCACCAATTGCACTGAAGAGTTTACTGAAGAAACCCGGCTGTGCGGTTTCAACTTTGGCAACTGGTGCAGTGTCTTGTTCCACTTTTTGTGGAGCAGCAAAGCCTTTTAGGGCTGGAGCTGGCGCCGCAGTACGTTCCAGTTTACGTGGCTCGTACAATTTTGCTTCAGGCTGTTCAATTCGCTTGTAGCTGGATTCGTCGATTTCATCGTCGGTGCGGTGACGGATCACGCGATAATCTGGGGTCATCATATGCGGATCTGGGATCACATAGACTTCCACGTCATGGCGTTGTTCGGTGATACGAATCGCTTTACGTTTCTCGTTAAGCAGGAATGCAGCCACATCGACAGGCACAATGGCTTCGATTTGTGAGGTATTTTCTTTGATGGCTTCTTCTTCCATCAAACGCAGAATCGACAACGCTAAAGATTCAGTACTGCGGATAGTGCCTTGGCCATGACAGCGAGGGCAGATATGTGCAGCGGATTCTTCTAATGACGGACGCAGACGCTGGCGTGACATTTCCATCAAGCCGAAACGAGAAATACGACCTAATTGAACGCGAGCGCGGTCATGGTGCACGGCATCACGTAGGCGGTTTTCGACTTCACGTTGATGGCGCACTGGCGTCATATCAATAAAGTCAATAACCACTAAGCCACCTAAGTCACGTAGACGTAATTGACGGGCAATTTCATCGGCGGCTTCAAGGTTGGTGTTTAATGCGGTTTCTTCGATATCGCCGCCCTTGGTGGCACGGGCAGAGTTGATATCGATAGAGGTTAAGGCTTCAGTTGGGTCAATGACGATTGAGCCACCCGATGGCAGACGTACTTCACGTTGGAAGGCTGATTCGATTTGCGACTCGATTTGGAAGTGAGTGAATAACGGTACTTCAGCTTCGTAGAGTTTTACACGTTCAACAAAATCAGGGCGCACAAGTGCGATATGCTGTTTGGCTTCTTCGAAAATACGTGGATGGTCGATTAAAATTTCCCCGACATCACGGCGTAAATAGTCACGAATTGCGCGAACAATCACGTTGCTTTCTTGGTGAATGAGGAAAGGTGCGCCTTTGGTTTGCGCCGCTTCAGTGATCGCCGCCCAGTGGTGTTGCAGAACTTTTAAGTCCCACTTCAGCTCTGTCGACTCTTTACCCACACCAGCGGTACGGACGATAAGGCCCATACCAGCAGGGACTTCCAAATCGGCCATAGCTTCTTTTAATTCAGTGCGCTCATCCCCTTCGATACGGCGAGAAATACCGCCTGCACGTGGGTTGTTTGGCATTAACACTAAGTAAGAACCAGCAAGGCTAATAAAGGTGGTCAACGCCGCGCCTTTGTTGCCACGTTCTTCTTTGTCAATTTGAACAATAACTTCTTGTCCTTCACTGACGACTTCTTTGATGTTTGGGCGACCTTGGAATGAATAACCTTTAGGGAAATATTCTCTGGCAATTTCTTTTAATGGTAAAAAGCCGTGGCGATCAGCACCATAGTCTACGAAAGCGGCTTCTAAAGAGGGCTCTACGCGGGTGATCTTACCCTTGTAAATATTTGATTTTTTTTGCTCATGACCAGGACTTTCAATATCGAGGTCGTACAGTTGTTGCCCGTCAACGAGGGCAACACGCAACTCTTCTGATTGAGTTGCATTGATTAACATACGTTTCATGATGACGTCATTCTTCTTTAAATGGAGGTCATCAAACAATCGCGTTTCGTTGCATTACGGGCCTAGCTGTGGTGAACAAAGCCTCACGGCTGGTGAGCTAGGCAAGGTGCGCATTACTGTTAGACGCAGTCGCTGCGTGTCGCATCCTATTTATGGCTTATTTTTTAATGATTACAAAAACAAGGAATTCGTTGTAAAACATCAACCAACCCCATAAATTCTTTAATTTCGTTCCGGTAATGCCCAAGTCGAATCGGTTTGTCTGACGACAAGTTAAAATATATTTCGAAATCGGTGAGAAAAGCTTTAGATAAACCTTGATAAAGTAAGGTGAGATTCTCGATTTAATCGTAAAAAACGCATTTGTGGTATTTTTACTCAATATACGATTTGCAAATCAATGATTTGCTATCAAGAAAATCTTTTTTGATCTATAAAACTTTTCACTTGGGACAGGGAGTTTGTGAACACTTTATTCACGGCTTATCCCTAATCGCTGGTGAAATATAGCAATAATCAAAAAATTCAGCAATGGAAAGGCACAATTCTTGTGAGTTGTTGTACAATGGCCGCCGTTATAAGCAGATGGCACATCATGAATACAGAATCTCCACAGCAACAGGTGCAGTTGATCACCATTGACGAAGACCACCTCGACCAACGAATTGATAATTTTTTAATCACAGCGCTCAAAGGTGTACCTAAGAGCATGATTTATCGTATCGTCCGTAAGGGCGAAGTACGGGTGAATAAGAAGCGCATTAAGCCAGAATATAAATTACAAATTGGTGATGTGGTACGTGTGCCACCCGTGAGAATGGCTGAGTCTGATAATCGGACTGCGCCTTCGGCTAACTTGAGCAAAGTGTCGCAACTCGAAGATCGTATTTTGCATGAAGATAATCATCTTATTGTGCTCAATAAACCTGCAGGTATTGCGGTTCATGGCGGCAGTGGTGTTGATTATGGTGTGATTGAAGCGCTGCGCTCCTTACGTCCGCAACAGAAGTTTTTAGAGTTGGTTCATCGCCTTGATAAAGATACCTCTGGCGTACTGTTAGTCGCTAAAAAACGCAGTGCACTTAAACATATGCACGATCAACTGCGTTATAAAAAAATGCAGAAGGATTACTTAGCTTTAGTTAAGGGCGAGTGGTCGGCGCAGGATAAAGTGGTCAAACAACCTTTATTAAAGCTGACACTTAAATCCGGTGAGCGCATTGTGCGAGTCAATGCAGAAGGCAAACCATCAGAAACGCGTTTTAAAATTGTGCAGCGTTATCAAGGTTGTACATTGGTGCAGGCGAGTCCTGTCACGGGACGTACTCATCAAATTCGCGTGCATTGTCAATATGCCGGGCATCCCATTGCCTGTGATGATAAGTACAGTGAGCAAGCTTTCGATGACAGTATGCGCTCGCTTGGCTTGAGTAGATTGTTTTTACACGCGGCAGAATTAATGTTTATCCATCCTGAAAACGATGAAGTGATGCGGGTTTCTGCACCACTGGATGATAATCTGCAGCAACTGTTGAATAAGTTAAAGCGGGTTTAATTCCCGCTCCTCTATATACCCGTGGATAACCTTGAAGCATGAAGGCTGCCAACCATTCTACCCTGCGTAAATATGATTTAGTGATTTTTGATTGGGATGGCACTTTGATGGATTCCATCGGCAAGATCATTATTTGCATTGAGAATATGGCTAGGGCACTTGCGCTGCCTGTTCCTGCTGAGGCGGATATTCGTAATGTGATTGGCTTGTCGATGACGCAGGCGTTACAAGTGTTGTTTCCTTGCGGATTATTGTCTTCATCACAGCGATTTTCGGCGTTTCCTGAAGAGGATATGTCTACTGCTTCTATTGTCAGCACCGGCACTGAAGAGTGTTACATCACGATGCGCGCCGAGTTTAAGACGCAGTATTTGCATCTTGATACCACGCCAACGCCAATCTTCGACCAAGCACCACAATTGCTCGAATCATTATCTGCAAAGGGTTATCAGTTAGCCGTGGCGACGGGGAAGGCGAGAGCTGGTCTGGTGCGCGTGTGGGAACAATCTGGATTAGGGCATTACTTTATTGCCTCCCGCTGCGCCGATGAAGCGCAGAGTAAGCCCCATCCTGAGATGATCATCAGCCTATTGCAGGAGCTGGGCATTCAGCCTGAGCGTGCTTTGATGGTCGGTGACTCTTTACTGGATTTAACCATGGCAGCGAACGCAGGTATTGATAGCATCGGTGTGACTTACGGCGTCCATAGTGAGGCGGTATTACGACAAGCTAAGCCGATAGCATTGATTGATTCACCGCAGCAGCTCCTTATGCATTTATAAGCATTACGCTAATACATCTATGCCTTGGCTGAGCAGCATTTCCGTGAGTAAGATTAAAGGTAATCCCACGAGCGTATTAGGATCTCGTCCTTCTAAACGATTAAAGAGTGCAATGCCTAAACCTTCACTTTTAAAACTGCCTGCACAGTAAAACGGTTGCTCTTTATCCACATAAGCACTGATTTGTGATGCTGTAAGGTGCCGAAAATGCACTGTAAAAGGCTCAACTTGGGCATTCATTTCACCCGTTTGAGCATTATAAAGCGCAAGACCTGTATAAAAGGTAATGGCTTTCCCCGAGGCTTGACTGAGCTGCTTAATCGCATTATCGCGATTTAATGGCTTACCGATGATCTTGCCATCGATCACGGCAACCTGATCGGAGCCAATAATCAGACCATCAGGACAATATTTTGCACCAGCTTCTGCTTTTGCCTGCGCTAATCGTTGTACTAAGGCTTGCGCTGACTCATTAGGTAGTGAGGTTTCATCAACCTTGGGATCGCAGCACTCAAAGGGTAAGCCTAATTTGTTCAGCAGTGCTTGCCGATATACGGAGGTGGAGGCGAGGATTAACTGGGGCGTCATCATTAATAATCCATTAGAAAACTTCACTTATTGTCGCCAATCTGGATGATTGAATGCAAGCCGTGGCAACAGATGCTATCACTTTAGGAAGGTAATTGAGGATTCTTTCGGTGAATGCGGCTATTTTAGACGGCTTACGCTTGTGTGCCGCCCCCTGCTTGGGTAAAATTTCGCTTCCATTAATTCAATGTTGGGGCTAGAGAATCGCTTAAGTTGCAAACTGGGACTTAAGTAAGAAATTTTTCTTTGACTCTAGCGTTTTCAAACTATAATATGCGCGCCTTATGCAAACAGTAAAGATACCGGTTTCAATTGATCCTATTCGCGCCGCCTCGAGCCGTTCTACCTATGAGGGGATTGTGCCCGGGCAGCAATTGAAAAGATTAAATGAGTTATGTGCCGGCGACTGTTCCGATGTGGCAGTGTCGCTTGAATGTGGCGTAGATTTGCAGGGGATAGTCTACCTGAAAGGGAAGGCTGTGACGGAGCTCACTCTGGTTTGTCAACGTTGCATGACACTATTTACCACTGAGGTTACGGTCGAGTTTTGCTTCGGTCCATGCCGGACTAAGGCAGAAATCGATGAGCTCCCGGATGCGTATGACCCAATTGAGTGCAATGAGATTGGCGAAGTACGTCTGCATCAATTGATCGAAGATGAATTGATAGTCGCTATGCCCATCATCCCGATGCATGAAGAAACTGATTGCAATATCGGGTCAATGGATATAGTTGTAGGCGAGATCGAACCCGCTCAAGAGGAGCGTCCAAATCCGTTTGCAGTGTTAGAAAAACTGAAGAGCAAGTAATCTAGGAGACAGGGCCAATGGCTGTACAACAGAATAAAAAATCTCGTTCAAAGCGCGGTATGCGCCGTTCACATGACGCACTGAGCACTGCTCAGCTGTCTGTAGACGCTACCAGCGGTGAAGTCCATATGCGTCACAACGTGACTGCTGATGGTTTCTATCGCGGTAAAAAGGTAATCAACAAGTAATTTGTTGGTTTCCTAATGACGAGTCTGACGCTCGCGTTAGATGCGATGGGTGGCGATCATGGCCCCCACGTCACAGTGCCTGCAGCTTTGCGGGCACTAAAATCTCATTCTTCCCTTAAAATCATTTTAGTCGGTGATAAGACTGAAATAGATGTCTATCTGCACCAAGCAGAACAAGAGTTACTCTCCCGTATTGAAGTCATCCACACCGATGAAGTGGTGAGTATGTCTGACAGGCCCGTGCACGCTTTGCGCACTCGTAAAAATAGTTCGATGCGTTTATCAATTGAACTGGTGCGAGATGGACGTGCTGCTGCGTGTGTGAGTGCGGGAAATACCGGCGCGTTAATGGCGATGGCCAAGGTGCTGTTAAAAACCTTGCCCGGCGTGGACAGACCTGCATTGGTCAGTTGTTTACCCTCCGTGACGCAAAAGCCAGTTTATTTATTGGATTTAGGTGCCAATATTTCCTGCGATTCCGAAACGCTATTCCAATTTGCCGTGATGGGCTCAGTACTGTGTGAGGCCGTGGATAAAAAATCTCGCCCTAAAGTCGCACTCCTTAATGTGGGCACAGAAGAAATCAAAGGCAACGATCAGGTTCAACAAGCGGCACAAATACTGCAAAACACTGATCAGATTAATTACACCGGCTTTATTGAAGGTGATGAAATCTATTCTGGGAATGTTGATGTGATCGTTTGTGATGGTTTTGTGGGTAACATCACGCTCAAAACCTCTGAAGGCATTGCCAAGCTATTGGTACATCAGTTAAAACGGGGCCTAACCCAAGGTTTCTTCGTGCGTTTTTTGGCAAAACTCATCGCCCCCCGCATTCAGGCGGTTCTCAGCCAGATGAACCCCGACCACTATAATGGTGCAAGTCTGATAGGATTGCGCGGCATAGTTGTAAAGAGCCATGGAAATGCGGATGAAACTGCCTATTTACAAGCAATTAGTTTGGCAGTGACTGAAGCGCAACGTCGACTCCCCGAAATGATAAAAGATCGTTTGGAGTCGATTCTTTTAGATATAAATAACTGATTCCTCCTTATGCATACAAAAATTCTCGGAACTGGTAGTTACCTACCGGTGCAGGTGCGTAGTAATCAAGATTTGGAAAAAATGGTGGAAACCAGTGACCAATGGATTGTTGAACGCACTGGTATTTCAGAGCGCCGCATTGCAGCGCAAGACGAAACTGTCTCAACGATGGGCTATCAGGCGGCATTAAATGCGTTAGAGATGGCCGGTATCGAGGCATCAGATTTAGATATGATCATTTGCGGTACAACCAGTGCGGCAAATGCATTCCCTGCCGCGGCCTGCGAAATCCAAGCCATGCTCGGTGTGCATACCATTCCAGCCTTCGATATTGCGGCGGCTTGTTCAGGTTTTGTGTATGCCTTATCGGTTGCGGACCAATTCGTTAAAAATGGTACCGCGAAAAAAGTATTAGTGATTGGTGCTGACGTTTTATCCCGTCTGTGTGAGCCGGAAGATCGTACCACCATCATTCTGTTTGGTGATGGTGCTGGGGCGGTGGTTATCGGTGCTTCCGATGAGCCCGGGATTATTTCAACCCATATTTATGCCGATGGTCGTCAAGGCGATTTGCTTAAGTGCGCTTTCCCACCACGTCAGGGGGAAACCTCTGAAGCGGTTGGTTTTATGACCATGAAAGGCAATGACGTCTTTAAAGTGGCGGTGACCCAGTTATCCTATGTCGTGACTGAAACCTTGCGCCTGAATAATATCGATAAGTCGGAAATCGACTGGTTGGTGCCGCATCAGGCTAACTTCCGCATTATTAATGCCACGGCGAAAAAGCTAGACATGAGCTTAGATAAAGTTGTGTTAACCCTTGCTAAGCATGGTAATACCTCGGCGGCTTCGGTACCTATTGCTCTGGATGAAGCTGTGCGTGATGGTCGGATCCAACGTGGTCAGCTCTTGCTGCTCGAAGCCTTTGGCGCTGGTTTTGCGTGGGGCAGTGCGCTCGTCCGTTTTTAACCGTATCTGTATACGAATAAATTCCTGCTCATCGTTATCTTGGTTAGCTGTCCAAGATAACGGTTTAGTGTTCAATAAATTAAGTTCGCCATAGGTAATTTGATATGGAAAATGTAGCTTTTGTATTCCCAGGCCAAGGTTCACAGGCCCTAGGCATGTTAGCCGAACTGGCTGCTGTACAGCCGATTGTGGGACAAACCTTTGCCGAAGCGAGTGAGGTGTTAGGGTATGACTTGTGGGCATTAGTGCAAGACGGCCCCGTTGAAACCTTAAATGAAACCGATAAAACTCAGCCTGCTTTATTAGCGGCAAGTGTGGCGATTTGGCGTGCCTATGTTGCCTCTGGTAAAGCTATGCCTGCGATGTTAGCGGGTCACAGCCTAGGCGAATATTCTGCATTAGTTTGTGCTGGTGTCATCGACTTTAAAGATGCGATCAAACTGGTTGAGCTACGTGGTCAATTGATGCAGCAAGCCGTACCCGCCGGTACTGGCGCTATGTACGCGATTATCGGTCTAGATAATGACGGTATTGCTAATGCGTGTATTGAAGCCGCTCAAGGCGAAGTGGTAAGCCCAGTTAACTTCAACAGCCCTGGCCAAGTGGTTATCGCCGGTCAAAAAGATGCGGTTGAACGCGCTGCTGCGGCCTGTAAAGCTGCGGGCGCCAAAATGGCGGTAGCCTTGCCTGTCAGCGTGCCATCACACTGCGCATTAATGAAACCTGCTGCTGATAAATTAGCTCTTGCGTTAAACGATGTGCAGTTTAATGCGCCGAGCATCACCGTTATTAATAACGTAGATGTGGCATCACCCACTGCGGTTGCCGACATTAAAGATGCGCTGGTGCGTCAACTGTATTGCCCAGTACGCTGGAGCGAAACCGTTGAATTAATGGCCGAAAAAGGTATTACCCAGTTAGTTGAGTGTGGTCCTGGTAAAGTATTGACAGGTCTTGCGAAACGCA
This sequence comes from Shewanella sp. MM_2022_3, assembly GCF_022557375.1. Classification (NCBI taxonomy): domain Bacteria; kingdom Pseudomonadati; phylum Pseudomonadota; class Gammaproteobacteria; order Alteromonadales; family Shewanellaceae; genus Shewanella; species Shewanella sp. MM_2022_3. The sequence goes on along the minus strand of NZ_JAKZGV010000064.1, from coordinate 3,971 downwards.
TTAATAAATCTCTTTCTGCCCAAGCAGTTAATGACGTTGTATCCCTTGCCGCGTTAACTGAATAAGGAGTTTGTATGAGTATCAATCTGAGTTTAGCGGGCAAAGTTGCCTTAGTGACAGGCGCGAGCCGTGGTATTGGCCGTGCGATTGCCGAAACCTTAGTGGAAGCCGGTGCGATTGTGGTTGGAACTGCCACAAGTGAGAAGGGCGCCGCAGCAATTCAAGAATATCTGGGTGACAAAGGTTTTGGTTTAGTGCTTAATGTTACCGATAGTCAATCCGTCACCGATTTATTCGATTCGATCAAAGAAAAAGCGGGTGATGTTGATATTCTAGTCAACAACGCGGGTATCACCCGTGATAATTTGCTGATGCGAATGAAAGATGATGAATGGAACGATATCATCGATACCAACCTGACATCATTGTTCAGACTATCAAAACCTGTGATGCGTACCATGATGAAAAAGCGTTTCGGCCGGATCATCAATATCGGTTCAGTGGTAGGCACTATGGGCAATGCAGGTCAAGTTAACTACTCGGCAGCAAAAGCTGGTTTGATCGGATTTACAAAATCTCTTGCAAGAGAGGTTGCATCTCGTCAAATTACAGTTAATGCTATCGCTCCTGGATTTATCCAGACCGATATGACTGATGAGCTGACCGAAGATCAGCAAAAAGCTATCATGTCTCAGGTTCCGATGGAACGATTAGGGCAAGCGCAAGAAATTGCCAATGCCGTACTCTTCTTGGCGTCGGACTCTGCCGCTTATATCACAGGCGAGACTTTGCATGTGAATGGCGGAATGTACATGGTTTAAGGGCGGATGGCAGGGATACTGTCGCAACTGAGTAGTGATCTGTATCAATTGGTCGCTAAATTTCGTGGTTAGACCACGAAAACTAAGCTTGCATTGTCAGCCAAATCTAATAAACTACTCGCAATCTTACGCAAGTGCGTAATTTGAATAGGAAAGAAAACTAATGAGCAACATCGAAGAACGTGTAAAGAAAATCATTGTAGAGCAACTGGGCGTTAAAGAAGAAGACGTTAAACCAGCGGCATCTTTCGTTGACGATCTGGGTGCAGATTCTCTGGACACTGTTGAGTTGGTTATGGCTCTGGAAGAAGAGTTTGATACCGAGATCCCTGATGAAGAAGCTGAAAAGATCACTACTGTTCAAGCAGCGATCGATTACGTTTCTAAGAATCAGTAATTCTGAATTCTAGAGAACAGGCGGCAAATATGCCGCCTGTTTTTGTTTTATCCCCGCCTAATTCTGCAATAGTGCCATTCAATCGTCTCTGGAAGCTGTGTTGAATTTATCCATGAGATGCTCGCCGCAGATTGGCGAAGACATTTTAATGATAGAACCGCATTTGTCTGTCATAACTTAATCTATTTAGCATTCAAAAGGTGACTGCCGTGTCTAAACGTCGTGTAGTGGTAACCGGTTTAGGGTTAGTAACGCCCGTGGGCAATACTGTCGACACTACTTGGAAAGCCCTGCTTTCGGGTAAGAGTGGGATTGCGCCCATAACCAAATTTGATGCCAGCGAATTTACCACTCGTTTCAGTGGTTCAGTAAAAGATTTCGATGTTGAGCAGTACTTAACTAAAAAAGACGCCCGCAAAATGGACCTCTTTATTCAGTATGGTATGGCTGCGGGCATCCAAGCTATCCAAGACTCAGGTCTGGATATGAGTAAAGAAAACCCTGGCCGTGTGGGTACTGCAATCGGTGCTGGCATGGGCGGTATGTGGTTGATTGAACAAAACCACAGTGCGCTATTAAGTGGTGGCCCTCGTAAAATTTCGCCTTTCTTCGTGCCTAGCACCATCATCAATATGATTGCCGGCCATTTATCGATTATGTACGGTATGACGGGCCCTAACTTTGCCGTCACTACCGCCTGTACTACTGGTGTGCACAATATCGGTTTTGCGGCGCGCACTATCGCCTATGGCGATGCTGACGTGATGGTTGCCGGTGGGGCGGAAGATGTCACTTGCCCATTAGGTGTAGGTGGTTTTGGTGCCGCCAAAGCGCTGTCAACCCGTAACGATGACCCAACGGCGGCCAGTCGCCCATGGGATAAAGACCGTGATGGTTTTGTCATCGGTGATGGTGCGGGTGTGATGGTGATGGAAGAATACGAGCACGCGAAGGCGCGCGGTGCGACCATTTATGGTGAACTCGTCGGCTTTGGTATGAGTGGTGATGCGTTCCATATGACATCACCTCCAAGTGATGGCGCGGGCGCTGCGGCCGCTATGGTCAATGCAGTCAATGATGCTAAGCTGCCATTTGAAAAAATTGGTTATATCAATGCGCACGGCACTTCAACGCCTGCGGGTGATAAAGCGGAAGCGGCCGCGGTGAAATCTGTGTTTGGCGATCATGCCTACAACCTGCTTGTCAGCTCGACTAAGTCTATGACGGGTCACTTGCTGGGCGCTGCGGGTGCGGTTGAAGCGATTTTCACTCTGCTTGCGCTGCGCGACCAAGCCGTACCACCGACCATCAACCTCGATAATCCAGATGAAGGCTGTGATTTAGACTTCGTGGCGCACACTGCCCGTGATGTAAAGTTAGAGTATGCTCTGTGTAACTCCTTCGGATTTGGTGGCACTAACGGTTCATTGCTGTTTAAGAAAGTCTAAACAGCGGTTAGCTCGATAAAAAATGCGCCTACTGGCGCATTTTTTTTATGCTCGAATTGTGCCTAATATCACTTTCTAACCTGCTGATATCCAAATAGTTAACCTTTGTTCATCAAGCTTGTTTAATGCCCTTTGCCGCCGATAATGACAGGCATATTCTATTTAAAAGGAAATCTGTCATGTTAAACCCTCTGGTGATCCCGCTTGTGCCTATCGTTGGTGCCGTAACCGCAAATTTGACCGAATTAATTCGTGGTGAATCCAAAGCTTGGCATCCTAATATGGATATCGGCATGAAGACCTTCACCTTTGCGATTGCGGCATATGTGTTGGTGTGGTTCGCCTTATTGGTGACCGCCATCAGTGTCGGTGGTAGTAACCATATGTCATCGGGATTTGAAGTGATTGGGCTGTTTTTGGCTGGGTTGGGTGTTTACACTTATGGCAAGGGCACTCGCTTTGTTAGCAGTCAATTACAGCTGTGGTTGTATCGCCTGGCGTTGCCGGGATTATTACTCTCTTGTGGGCTGATAAGTTACTTTGGCTAAATCGGTTCTCTCCACTGAGACAATCGTAATTATCTTTACGCTATTGCGCATTTCTATCGTAAACTCAACTCATTGCAAAATCATTGAGCCACAGAGGCTGAATAAGTTGAGGTTATATGGCTGGTATCGATAGACAAATTACCCTGAGATTTTTGTCAGAACCCGCAGATGTGAATTTTGGTGGTAAGGTTCACGGTGGCGCTGTGATGAAATGGATTGACCTTGCAGCTTATGCCTGTGCTGCGGGCTGGAGTGGTAAATATTGTATTACCGCCTATGCGGGTGGAATTCGATTTGTTCAGCCTATCCTCGTGGGAAATATCGTCGAAGTCAGCGCTAAGGTGATTTATACCGGTAAGACCTCTATGCACATCGGTATTGATGTGCGGGCAGGGGATCCTAAGGTCTCTGAGCGTCATCTCACCACTCACTGTATCGTCATCATGGTTGCCGTGGATGAAAATGGTCAACCTACACCCGTGCCTGAATGGGTACCGCAGACTGAGTATGATATTCATCTGCGTGATTCCGCACTGCGCTTAATGGAAATGCGCAAGAAAATTGGCGCCGAAATGGAAGCACACGTACAAAAGTGATTTGGGTTAGTTATAAAAACAAAGGCGCCTCTGTGCTGTCTCTCATACACAAATCCCTGAACAATGCTCAGGGATTTTTTTTGAACTCATTCCCCGCATTGTGATCAGATCGTCTAGGGCTAAATATTCGAGGCGATTATGATGAAGATGATGGATCCAGA
>NZ_JAKZGV010000063.1:0-22273 GCF_022557375.1 Shewanella sp. MM_2022_3 | reverse complement strand
TTATGTATTGTCATATGTCATACATTTAATTGTCGATTGATTGGGTGTTCTTAAGTCAACGCAGCGGTTTTTAGCTTCTAAATACACGTAAAAAATCTGGGCACGAATAGACCCAGCACCATTGTGAGTGCAATACCACTCGCAATGAGGGCAAAGGAGTATCAAATGAGTAATAAATCGAAAGAAATTGATCAATACACAGCGAGTGTGCTTCAAAACGGGATCTCTCGAAGAAGTTTTCTGACTCGGGCGGCAATGGGCAGTGGTGGTTTAGCTTTTGCCTCTTTAGGAATGGGGTCTGCCAGTGCTGCACCACTGCAAGTGGGTGCCGAATGTGCCGAGATTGGCGGTGCTGCCTTAAGTTTTTTACCTAAACCTAAACCGATCGCAGATAAAGATATCGCAACGACTCAAACCTTTGACGTTGTTGTTGTTGGTGCCGGAGCTTCTGGTGTTCCAGCTGCATTATCTGCCAGAGAAAATGGCGCCACAGTTGCCTGTTTACAGAAACAAGCCATTCCTGTTTCACAGGGAAACACTGGTGCTGGTATTGATCTGAAAAACAGTGATAAAGCGGCTATTGAGGCGTTAGTAAGCCGTTTGATGGCTGATAATGCTCACCGCTCGCATCCTGGTTTATTAAGACAATGGGCTTACAACTCCGGTGAAGCAGTCACTTGGGTGATTGATCGAATGAAACAAAGTGGTGGCCAAGTGGTCGATCAGGGTACCAAGGTACAACATGGTATTCGTGGTATTGCGGACCAATCTGATCGTTTAAATTTTGTGACCTCATTCTGTGGCCCTAAACCCTACACAACCGGTGATGGTATTCGTGCACTGGCAAAAACAGCGGAAAAGGCAGGTGTAAAATTCTTCTTTAACACTCCTGCACAACAACTGATCCAAGACGAATCAGGCAAAGTGATCGGTGTTATTGCTCAAACTCGTGATGGTAAGTACCACAAATACATGGCGAAGAAAGGGGTCATCCTGTCTTCTGGTGATTACCAAAATAACAAGGCCATGTGTGATTTCTTTATTCCAGATTTGAAAAACTTTGAACGCAAACAAATGGACCGTACGGGTGATGGCTTTGCCATGGCGTATTGGGCCGGTGGGGTTATTGAACCTGTTGGTCATACCAAAATGTTGCATGACTTCGACGCGGGCCCTGCTTCAATGTGCGATATGCCTTTCTTAGCCGTTAACCGTAAAGGCGAACGCTTCGTTAATGAAACAGTTGAAATGTCATTAATGAATAACTACCTGAAAGATGAGTATAACGCGGGACATTACTCTCAGGTATTTGATTCGGATTACATGACACAAGCGAAGGATTGGCCTGGTCATCTTTATTCTCCAGAGGAGCTTAAGGTTTATATGCCTGAAGTGCCCGGCGAGAAAAAAGGTGTATTCCCTTCTTTGACCAATACCTACGCCGCCAACACCTTAGAAGAATTAGCTGTGAAGCTAGAATGTGATCCCAAAACCTTTGTTGCAAGCGTGAATCGTTACAACGAATTGTGCAAAAAAGGTAAAGACGAAGATTTTGGTAAACCAGCCAGCAAAATGGTTCCAGTGCTTAAACCGCCGTTTTACGGCATTCATCGTCGTATGAGAATTTCAACCTTATGTTCAGGAATTCTGGTGAACGAAAATCATCAAGTACTGGATGCGGATGGTAAAGAAATTCCTGGCCTGTTTATTGTCGGCAACTTGGGTGCGGGCTTCTATGGTGGTGTTGATTACCCATTAACAGTATTCGGTCTGTCTCTGGGACGTTGCTACACCTTTGGCTACTTAGCGGGCAAATACGTCGCGAAACTTTAAACGCCAAATTATCAATAGCGGCTGCTTTTAGTTGGCATCCAGTGACATGAATGATGGAATTTAAAAATGAAAAATCTCACAATTATTTTGGCTCTTGTCTTGGGCATTTTCGCAGCAAGTGCGATAGCAAAAGACAATGTTCTACTCGATCAAACCCATGCTGCAAAAGGGATTAAATGTAACAGTTGCCATGGAACAGGAGAGCGCCAAGCTGTGCCTATGCTTAAGTGTGTGCAATGCCATAACACTGAAAAGCTGGCGCTAAAAACTGAAAACCTGAAACCGACTAACCCCCATAACAACCGTCACTTTGCTACCGAGACGGATTGTGCTAAGTGTCACCACGTACACCAAAAGTCAGAAAATTTATGTGTAAGTTGTCACCCAAGGTTTGATTTGGTTACTCCCTAGAACCTTATCAGCATTAACTTGATATAAAGTATTGCAAATCGAAAATGCCAGTTAATGCTAACTGGCATTTCTTTTGGTCGGGTTTCACGACTTTATGCCTGAGTAACCATTTTTTAATCGCCTTTCCAATGGGTTATTTTCGTACCTACATCATCATCTTCAACGGTTAAGGTATTTATTTTTATGTTTGTTTTATTAAGCCAGTGAGTGGTTTCTACAAAAATAACTATACATATATGTTTTTTCATATATATTAAATTCCATATGTAATTTTATCTACCTTTGGACTAAACCATGCAACCTGTCGCATTTTTTAAGGCGCTTGCCGATGAAACTCGGTTGAAATGTCTGCTGCTGATCCAGCGGGAAGGGGAATTATGCGTGTGTGAACTGATGGCTGCGCTGTCTGAAAGTCAGCCCAAGGTTTCGCGCCACTTGGCTCAGTTAAAAAAAGCCCGGCTGTTAGTCGATCGACGTCAAGGACAATGGGTGTTTTATCGGATTAATACTGAGATCGCGCCTTGGTGCCAGCAGGTACTTGCCCAAACCTGTGATGATAACGACATCTTTTTGCAGGAGAACCTGCGTAATCTCTGTCAAATGGGTGGGCGGCCTGAGCGAGCAAAAGCGTGTTGTTAATATAACTTTTGAAACGTACTGGATTGGAGTTTGTCATGGCGGCTATAGAACAATATGTGGAGCTAACCCCCGATTTTAACGTGCTTTTTTTGTGCACACATAATGCTTGTCGGAGCATTTTAGCGGAGGCCATTGCTCGGCAACTGGCATTGGGGTTGCCACTGACTTTTATGAGTGCTGGCAGCGCCCCATCGGGCAAGGTCCATCCTATGACCCTGAAACATCTTCAGCAACATGGGTATTCAACCGCAGGACTTCACAGTAAAAGTTGGGAGGCGCTAGCTGACTTCTCGCCGGATCTGGTTATCACCGTTTGTGATAGTGCAGCGGGCGAAACTTGCCCTTTATGGCTAGGAAATACCCCGAAATTGCACTGGGGATTACCCGATCCAAGCCAGCTGAACGTTGAAGATCAAGATGTCTTATTTTTTAAAATAATCAGATTGTTAGAGGGACGGATAGGTGCTTTGCTGCGTGTTGATTTAAAGGCCGAGCCTAGGGTTTTATCGGCAGCATTACAGCAAATTGTACTTGCCCACCCGTTAGTCGATTAAGAGGTTTATATGGGAATTTTTGAGCGTTATTTAAGTGTTTGGGTCGGGCTGAGCATTATTGCTGGGGTTGTGTTGGGGAATGTTGTCCCCGGTGTATTTGCTGCTGTAGCCGCGCTTGAATATGCCCATGTTAATTTAGTCATCGCCCTGTTTATCTGGGTAATGATTTATCCCATGATGGTGCAGATTGATTTTTCTGCGGTGAAAGATGTTGGCAAAGCGCCGAAGGGATTGATGTTAACGCTTTTCATCAACTGGCTCGTTAAACCTTTTACTATGGCATTGTTAGGCTGGTTATTTTTCAAGTTGCTATTTGCCGACTGGGTTGATCCACAAACCGCCAGTGAATATATCGCGGGAATGATATTACTCGGTGTGGCGCCTTGTACTGCAATGGTGTTTGTGTGGAGTCAACTGACGAAAGGTGACCCGAACTATACGCTAGTACAAGTCTCTGTTAACGATATCATTATGGTGTTTTTATTTGCGCCACTCTCGGCATTATTACTCGGTGTGAGCGATATTCAAGTGCCATGGGAAACCCTGTTACTTTCGGTTGTCCTCTATGTGTTATTGCCTTTGATTGCGGGTGTTGCGACTCGAAAACGCCTTGAGACTCGCCATGATACGAGTGCTGTGCCGCAGTTACTGGCTAAACTCAAACCTTGGTCTGTGATTGGGCTACTCGCGACGGTTGTGCTGTTATTTGGTTTTCAAGCGAAGACCATTGTGAGTCAACCACAGAATATTCTACTCATAGCTATCCCTTTGATTATTCAAAGCTATGGCATTTTTATCTTGGCCTATTGGCTTGCCTTAAAACTAAAACTTACCCATGCGATTGCGGCGCCAGCGAGCATGATTGGCTCTTCTAACTTTTTTGAGCTGGCGGTCGCTGTGGCTATTTCATTATTTGGTCTGCACTCGGGGGCGGCTCTCGCGACTGTGGTTGGGGTGTTGGTTGAAGTGCCTGTGATGTTGTCGCTGGTGTATTTTGCGAATCGCACGCGGCACTGGTTTCAATCTTAAATAATCGCATGATGTAAGTTGATATCGCATTAGGGATCAATATGTTCCAAATATTTACTGATTTTGCGACTTGGCTAGTGTACGGCGTGTTTGGCTTAGAGGTGGGTTCGGCCTTGGGCGGCGCTGTGCATTTTTTTGTTGAAGATGTCAGTAAAATTTTCGTATTACTCCTCGTCATGATTTATGTGATTGCCTTGCTGCGAGCTTCCTTAGACGTTGAGCGAGTGCGAGATTATTTAGCGGGAAAAAATAAAGGCGTAGGTTATTTGCTGGGGTCGATTTTTGGTGCCATCACGCCTTTTTGTTCTTGCTCTAGCATACCTGTGTTTTTAGGTTTTACCTCGGCGGGTATTCCCCTTGGGATCACTATGGCCTTTTTGATCACTTCACCTTTGATCAATGAAGTCGCTGTCCTATTACTAATGAGTTTACTCGGTTGGAAATTTACCTTGCTCTATGTGACTGTGGGGATGGCAGTGGGTATGCTCGGCGGATTATTGCTAGATGCGATGAAGGCTGAGCGTTGGTTGCAATCCTTCGCCGCCGAAGCCCTCGTCCGTGGGCGTCAGATGGCGGTATCTGATACCGTTTCTACCGCTGCGCGGGTCTTATCTTTTTCTGAACGGCATCAATTTGCCAAAGCTGAGGCGATTGATATTTTTGGCCGCGTCTGGAAGTGGGTCATTATCGGCGTAGGTCTTGGCGCTGCCCTGCACGGTTTTGTACCTGAGGGTTGGGTTGAAACCCACTTAGGCCAAGGTCAATGGTGGTCAGTGCCCGCGGCTGTATTAATCGGCATTCCCCTTTATTCGAATGCGACAGGCATTATTCCTGTCATGGAAAGCTTGCTAGCAAGCGGTCTGCCAATTGGCACTACGCTAGCATTTTGTATGAGCACTGTGGCAGCCAGTTTCCCCGAATTTATTTTACTCAAACAAGTTATGCAGTGGCGCCTGTTGGCGCTGCTGTTGATTGTGCTATTAACGGCATTTACGTTAGTAGGTTGGATGTTTAATTTTGCAGCACCGTATCTTTAAGGAAATAACATGAAACAAGTCAAAGTATTAGGTAGTGGTTGCGCTAAATGTAGTAAAACCGCTGAAATGATTGCGGATATATCTGAAGAAATGGGTATAGATGTGATTGTGAAAAAGGATGCCGATCCGCAAACCCTATTGAAATTTAACGTAATGAAAACCCCAGCGGTTGTGATTGATGGTGAGTTAATCCACAGTGGCTCAGTACCGACCCGAGATGAAATTGAAGGATGGCTAAGGGAGTAAATTAAAACCCATTTTAGTCAATCAAGGCTTGCTTTGGCCTAGCAATAATCGTTGTTAACAAGATGCGCCATTGTCATCCAATAGGGTTGGCAATGGTGATGTTATCGCTTAAGTAAAAAGTCCGTCATACTCATAACATATTAAAAATTAACAATATAAAATTTTAAATCAACATATTGGAATATCAGCATGGCAATCAAAATTGGCATTAATGGCTTCGGACGTATGGGGCGTTTAGCCCTGCGTGCAGCATGGGAATGGGATGAGGTGGAGTTTGTGCAGATTAACGATCCCGCGGGGGATGCGGCTACCTTGGCCCACTTGCTTGAGTTCGATTCTGTCCATGGTCGCTGGTGTTATCCCGTGACGGCGAGTAATGATCAGATCCACATTCAAGATAAAAGCATTCGCACCACACGTAATAAAACGATTGCCGAGACCGATTGGTCTGGATGCGATGTAGTGATTGAAGCCTCTGGGGTGATGAAAACCAAAGCCTTATTACAAGCCTATTTAGATCAAGGTGTTAAACGGGTTGTAGTCACTGCGCCCGTCAAAGAGGAAGGAGTGTTAAATGTGGTGATGGGGGTGAATCACCAGTTGTACGATCCGGCTATTCATCCGATTGTGACCGCGGCTTCCTGTACCACCAACTGCCTTGCGCCTGTGGTTAAAGTGATCCACGAGCAGATCGGCATCAAGCACGGTTCTATGACTACGATCCACGATATTACTAACACCCAAACCATTCTCGATGCGCCCCACAAGGATTTACGCCGCGCCCGCGCCTGTGGTTTGAGTTTAATCCCAACCACTACTGGCAGCGCGACGGCGATTACTCATATATTTCCTGAGCTTAAGGGCAAGCTAAATGGTCATGCCGTGCGGGTGCCACTCGCTAATGCCTCGCTGACGGATTGTGTATTCGAGCTTGAACGCAGCGTGACCGAAGAAGAAGTGAATGCGCTGCTACAAACCGCCGCTGAGGGGGAGCTTAAGGGGATTTTAGGCTATGAAGAGCGGCCGCTGGTGTCGGTGGATTACAAAACCGATCCGCGATCGAGCATTGTCGATGCGCTCTCGACCATGGTGGTGAATGGTACTCAGCTAAAACTCTACGTGTGGTACGACAATGAGTGGGGATACGCCAATCGCACCGCCGAACTTGCCCGTTTAGTCGGTCAGCTTGATGTGCCACGTTAGGAGAGCATAGTGCCTGCTGCCAAGCTATTTGAACAACTGATGCAATTGCCCGCCGCCGTGCGGCAATATTTGCTGATCACCTTCAATTATTGGAGTTTTACCTTAACCGACGGCGCACTACGGATGTTAGTGGTGCTGCATTTTCACGACCTTGGCTACAGTCCGCTAGCGATCGCTATGCTGTTTTTGTTCTATGAGATTTTTGGCGTCGTAACCAATCTGGTGGGCGGCTATCTCGGTGCGCGTTTAGGGTTAAATCGCACCATGAATCTGGGTCTTGGTATGCAGGTGTTGGCATTAGGAATGTTATTAGTGCCAGCGGCGAGTTTACCTTTGTGGCTCGCCGGCGTGCCTTGGGTGATGGCGGCGCAGGCGTTATCTGGAGTTGCTAAAGATCTCAATAAGATGAGTGCTAAAAGCGCGATCAAACTGCTAGTACCAAAAGGCGAGCAGGGCAAGCTTTATAAGTGGGTTGCTTTATTAACGGGTTCTAAAAATGCCCTCAAGGGCGCGGGATTTTTCCTCGGTGGTGTTTTGCTTGCCTTACTTGGATTTGAGCTGGCGATCGCCACTATGGCGAGTATGCTCGGACTCGTATGGCTACTTAGCTTAGTGATGCTGAAGAAGGATTTAGGTAAAGCCAAGAATAAGCCTAAATTTACGGAGATTTTCTCTAAGAGTCGCAGTGTGAACATTCTCTCGGCGGCACGATTATTCCTGTTTGCCGCTAGGGATGTGTGGTTTGTGGTGGCGCTGCCTGTGTATCTAGCGAGTAAATTTGGCTGGGATCATTGGGCGGTGGGCGGCTTTTTAGCTGTGTGGGTTATCGGCTACGGTATAGTACAAACCTTGGCGCCTAAGATCACTGGGAATCACCAACACCAAAGCTTAGCCGTCGGTGCTGTACCCGATGGTCGCAGCGCGTTAATTTGGGCCAGTATCTTGGCCTTTATCCCAGCATTGATTGCCAGCGCGATACAGTTCAGTTTTTACCCTGAAGCCAGTTTGTTGCTGGGCTTAATGCTATTTGGTGCTCTGTTTGCGGTGAACTCGTCGCTGCACAGTTATTTGATTGTGAGTTATGCCAGCGAAGAGGCGGTATCACTCGATGTTGGATTTTATTATATGGCCAACGCTATGGGGCGTTTGGTGGGAACCGTGCTTTCTGGCTGGGTGTATCAGAGTCATGGGCTGGTGGCCTGCTTATGGATGTCGACAGCCTTTATCGCGACTACGGCCTTGATTTCTATTAAGTTGCCTCGACAATCGAAGGAATAATAAGATGTTAATCTGGCGAAAGCACTTCAAGGGGAAGAGTTCGATTGGCTTAGTCTGTATTGTTTCGCTACTTGCAGCCTTTGTTGCGCCACTCTGCGCATCGGTTTCCCCAACGTTAAGTCCCAAAGAGGCCGACATACCCAATCTCGCTTCAACATCCATTCGAGATTGGAAAAATCCAGCCTACATCACCCAAGCTTTCGATGAGATAGCCCTTAAAAATGAATACGATAAAGATAAGCACCGAGTACGAAAATGGCATAAACCCGTGCGCGTCTTTGTTGAGCACCAAGTTGGCGACAATGTGCTGCATGCGCAATTGGTGCAGATGCATCTAAGTCATCTTGCGCAAATCACGGGTCACAGTATTTTGCAGGTAGATAAGCTCGAAGAGGCTAATTTACATTTAGTCTTTACCCGCCAATCCCAATGGGCCGATGAGGTGATGAGCCTCATGGGCGCGAGTGCAGCCAGTAATATTCATGGCTCTGTTTGTATGGGCAAATTTGCCCTAAACTCTCAGAATGAGATTGAGCGCGCCTGGGTAATTATTCCCGTGGATCAGGCAAAAATGCATGGTAAGTTAGTGGCTTGTATCGTCGAAGAAATCACTCAAGTACTTGGTTTACCCAATGATTCTGAAAAAGTATTTCCGTCCATCTTTAACGATAAAACCCCGCAGGACTTACTCACTGGGCTCGATTATATTTTGCTGAAATTACTCTACAGTCGCCAGATTAACGCGGGGATGACGGCAAAAGAAGTGCAACCCATCATTCAAGAGCAACTCGCTCAATGGCAGCGTGATGGCACCTTAATCAATGCCGATAAAACCGTGCGCCAAGGTGAGTTGTACCCGCTATTAGGTTATTGATGCTTGAGTGTTACGGCAAAAGTTGACATTGCTCGCATGCGACTAATTATTGCTTTTTGTTTTAGGAATAAGGGCATAGTCTAGCTTTATACGAGGTAATCACGTTGGAGGCACACCATGCGGATGACACTGCAGTTTTTAGGGGCGACAGAGGAAGTGACCGGCTCATGCCATTTGCTCTCGGTCGATCATGAACACTTATTACTCGATTGTGGTTTAATCCAAGGTGGTAAAGCGGATGAATTGCGTAATCATGAGCCCTTCGCCTTCGACCCTGAGTCTATTTCCGCTGTTGTGCTCAGCCATGCCCATATCGACCATTCAGGGCGTTTACCTCTCTTAGTCAAAGCGGGTTTTGATGGGCCTATCTATACCCATAAAGCCACGGCAGAACTGTGCGCCATCATGCTTAAAGATGCCGCTATGCTACAGACCCGCGACACCGAAAGGGTCAATAAAAAGCGCGCTAAACATGATCTTGACCCCCTAGAGCCACTGTTCACCGTCGAAGATGCCGAACAGGCCATTAGTCAATTTGTGCCGCTGGAATACGGCCAAGTGACTCAGGTTATTCCCCATGTGGATATTTGCCTCTCAGATGCGGGGCATATTTTAGGTTCTGCCTTAGTCGAGTTATGGTTAGGCGAAGGTAAGTCCCAGAAGAAAATCGTCTTTAGTGGTGATCTTGGCCGGGCGGGTATGCCGATATTACGTAATCCCACCTTAGTCGACACTGCAGATTTAGTGTTAATGGAAAGCACCTACGGCGATCGTTTCCACCGAAGCTGGACTGATACTCTGGCCGAATTAAAGGCGATTTTTGCTAAGGCAGTCACCGAGAGCCGCGGTAATATTCTTTTGCCAGCCTTCTCAGTAGGGCGAGCGCAGGAGCTTTTATATCTATTTCATTTATATGCTAAAGATTGGGATTTATCTCGCTGGAAAGTCTGCCTCGATAGTCCAATGGCGATTGAGGCAACACGGGTATATGTTAATAACTATCCGTTAATGGATGATGATTTTAAGCGTTTTACTCGCCAGCATCCGGGGCAACATCCCTTATTATCGAATGTCGAATTTATTCAAACTACTGAAGAGTCTATCGCATTAAACGATGTGCATCAGGGCTTGATCATTATTGCGGGTAGCGGCATGTGTAATGGTGGGCGTATCCGTAGTCATTTGGAACATAATCTGTGGCGGCCAGAATGTGATGTGATTATCTGTGGTTTCCAAGCGCTTGGCACGCCTGGACGAGCCTTGGTCGATGGCGCTGAGGAGCTCACTATCCATGGTAATAGCGTCAACGTTGCGGCTAAGTTACATACCGTCGGAGGCTTATCCGCCCATGCGGATCAGGCAGAGTTGCTACGTTGGTATCGGCACTTTGAAGATCAACCACCTTTAGTGCTAGTCCATGGCGAGGCCCAAGCACAACAGGGATTAGTGACCGTCATGAATCAAGATCCGAAAACTAAACCTAAGGCACTGGCTATTGCCACCCGTGGCGATAAGTTGGATTTGAACGCCTTGCCCAAACTGATGTGGATAACAGCTTAAGCGATAGGCCACAGCCCGAAGAGGGCTGTGGCAAAATGACTTGATTAGTCTGAGTTATTATCAAACTCTGTATCGTCGAATAACTCTAAGCTTGGATCGATACTAGGCACATCTTTAAATAGGCGGGTGAAGTGACGTTGCACCCCTTTCAAATCGATACCTGCCAATCCTGAGGCGAAACCAAACCAAGCATACAAACCGCTGAAGTTGTCGAACATGGGCGGTAAATATTTTGGTGGCGTAATGATGCCTTGTTGGCAGGCTTGATAGAGAACGGGAATATCCTCAATGGCGAGTTTGCCTAAAAACAGCATAGGGATAAGTTCGGGTAAACCCGATGTGATGGCGCTGCGGATAAAGTTGATGTTCTCAACATAACCACGCACATAGGAAATATCTTTGGTAAAAAAGCTGCCGCCTTCGACCATACCGCCACGAAACACCCTTTGTGTGACTCGATAACTATCCTTAGCGCTAAGATTTAACTCTCTAAAATAGTTAAATACTTCAATAAAGTTGGCCCCATTTTCCGCCATATCTACCGCTGCGACACGGTCGCTAATACGGCGGGCACGGCCTGGGTTTGAGCTTAGGGTGAGCATTTCGAGTAATACAGCAAGCCCTTCTTGGGTGGCGGCTACGCGGGGAGAACCGACGCTGAGCCAAGTAGCATGGGGTTGAGCTCGACCATTGAGCGTGGTGCCCACATGCACCCAACCTTCATGAACTTCGTACACATTGAGATCTGACTCGCTGAACATGGCTTTGCTGTTGAGTTTGACTGTATCGCCACCCACTGCGGCGTCAGACACAATCCCGTCACTCAACCGCACCCGCATATCATCACTGTGAAAGTATTTTTCCAATCGCTGGCTCAGCACATTCACGGCTTCGGGGGCACTGATGATTTTGGGGTGATGCTTATTCATATGCCGCGCAGCGGGCAATGAGAAGATATAACTGAGTTTATCGCCCAATTGACGTAGAGTGTGGCGATCGCCATGTAATCTGTGGCTGGCGCTGCCGTAGAGTTCTTGGCTAAGCTGACCAAAGACAGGGGTCCCTCGATGACCCAGCATATCGACCACCAGACGATACTGGTCTACGTTAGCGACTAATATCTTGCCCAGCTTGTCTTTTTTGCCTAAACGTCGATGAATGTCTTGTTTGAGCGAAAGTAATTCAGCCTGTGTTTTTACGGGATCGAAGGGCAGAGCAATTTTTTGATAAAAATCCTGTGTAATTGCTGGCAGAACCGTGCCTTTACTAGAAAGAAAACGCTCCTCCATTTCCCGTGGCCATTTGATGGCGTCTAAAATCTTGATCGGGGTTTGAATGCGGATCAGCTCATCGGAAAAGCGACGTAAATCTTCTTGGTACTGGGCTAATGACTCTGACATTCCCGAAATCCTGTTGCTACTTAGGCGCTAAAATTAGTTCAATCATAGCGGTAAAGTCGTTGTTTTTATAGGTTTCTTACCCAGAACAATTAAATCTTGTCGATTAAGTATCTTATCTGCTATCGATTTAGTGAATCATTTTGGTGCAATATGAATTGTTTTAGCCTGAAAATGGCGAAGATTTTTTATGCAAGTAACTGTTAAATATTGTGTTATCCCAATGAGATTAAGACTAATTAGCTTATGCTAAAAGGTTATAAAGTCTGTGTGAGATGATTATGGCTGCACTGTTCTATTTGAGAAACGATGCAGCAGTGCATGCGTTGGTGGTGCCGATTTAACGGTAGCTGATAAAACTAGGCTGACACAGGTTTATAAAATGAGGAAAAGTCGGCTTGGTAAATCAGTGTTAACGTTTGCACCCAGCCCCAAGGAGCTGGGTGAAGGTTTGGATAACAGTCGTGAACTTAAACGACCATAATGCCTTATGGGAGTAGGAAGTTTAGAAAAAGTCATCATCTCCTAATGCGCGTCGTAATTCGGCACGTTCGAGATAATCTTCTAAGCGTTTCTTGATTTCACGCTTGTGCTGCATTGCCTCTGCTGCTTTGCTATTTCTAGGGGTGGTCATTGCCTCAATTTCAGTATCGTTGGGCACGACTTCAGTAATATGAGCCATAACGAATTCCTCATGTTGTTCCTAACGCCTTTCTATCTAAAAAGAGTGTGGCAGAAAAGCAAAAAATTTTACTCATAAACGCAAATTTTTTTTCCCATACGACAGTGTGTTACTCCTATGGCATTACTGGATTTTTAGGGGAGTTAAGGCTATTTAAGTTTTTGCTGAATTTTGTGATTTAGCGCATAACACTTTATTTTTATATTGATGCTAAGTCCTAGTTAAATTGTCGGTCAAACTTGAATTTGACCAAAAATCGAACAACACTTGGGGGAGACAACACAAATGTAACTGTGCTAGGGAAGCCAATATGGACACGGAGCGTTTTCCCGAATCTTTCACCCCTTCAAAAAGCTTTTTTATCAGTATGGCTCGTTCAAGTTGGCTAATGTTACTTGCTGCGTTCACGTTTATGGGCATTTCTTGGTTTGTTCTTCAAGAGTATTTACGGGATCGAGGCGAAGAGCGATTTAATAATCATGTTCAGGAGTTGTCCGAAGCTGTTACCCGAAGAATGATGGCCTATGAGCAAGTTTTACGTGGTGGAGTAGGGCTTTTTTTGTCCTCCAACGGTGTCACTCGCAGTGAGTGGCATACCTATGTAACCAATGCTCGTTTATCTGATTATTACCCAGGAATTCAAGGTATTGGTTTTGCTGAATTAGTTACGCCTACTCTCTTGGATCAATTTACCCAGCAAGTCCAACAGGAGGGATTTACTGATTTTCGCGTCACACCCACAGGTAATAGAGAGCTTTACTGTGTTATCAAATATTTGGAGCCATTTGATTGGCGAAACCAGCGGGCATTTGGTTTTGATATGTGCTCTGAAACAATTCGTCGTTCTGCTATTTTAAACGCCATAGCATCGGGTCAGCCTAAGGTTTCAGGCAAAGTCACCTTGGTGCAGGAGACGCCCGATAATACTCAGGCTGGTGTGTTGATGTATCTTCCTTTGTATCATGGTCAGCCCATGACAGAAGCAGAACGTCTACAGCAAGCGATAGGTGTGGTTTACGCACCTTTTCGGATGGATAATTTAATGCAGGGCATTATGGGAAAACGTTTTTCCGGTCTAAAACTTGCCATTTATGATGGTTCAGAGGCAAATCATGCCAGTTTAATGTTTAGTTCCCACAAAGCGCTTCCCTCTCCGAAGGATGTTTTTTATCAATCAAAACTAGAAAACATGGAAGGGCAAGTTTGGCGAATAGATGTTTCTTCTGAGTCGCGCTTTATTTCAATTGCAGAGCAAACCCAAAGTATGTGGCTGCAAGCAATTGGCTGCGCCTTTATTCTTGCCTTACTTTATGCCGTGATCAGTATGGCTCGTAACCGTTACCAAGAGTCAATGTTAACCGCCGAATTAATTGCCAATGAAAAACGCTTTCGTCTAGTCATCGAGGCTTCTCCTAGTGCACTGTTTATGGTTGATAAAACAGGCGCGATTACCTTAGTCAATACCCATGCCGAAAGGCTTTTTGGTTATACGAGGGAGGAGTTACTTGGACGTTCAATTAATATGTTACTACCTGAATCACTTAGGGAAATTCATAAAAAACATCTATCTCATTACCTGCTTCATCCCATCGCGAAGAATATGTCGATGCGGGATGATCTGTTTGGTTGCTGCAAAGATGGTACACGTTTGGCGATCGAGGTCGGATTAACTCCTATTCACTTTAGTAATGGGATCTACATTTTAACGACGATCAATAATATTTCTGAACGTAAGCGGATTGAAGCACAGCGTATCGAGCATACGGCAGAATTGGAGCGTATTAATCAAGAGCTAGATAGATTTGCCTATATTGCTTCCCATGACTTGAAGTCGCCCCTCAGAGGTATTGAGCAACTAACCCATTGGTTAAGTGAAGATCTTGCTGATAACACTAATGAAAATGTCCAAAAATACTTAGGTTTAATTCAGAATCGTATCCAGAGAATGGTGTTATTACTCGACGGGTTGTTAACGTTTTCACGCATTGGGCGTGTTGATATTGAAATGGTTGACACTGATTGTCGACAACTGGTCGAAGATATGTTCGCTTTGGTCGCTCCACCTCAGGGATTTGAATTGGTCATCGAAGGTAATTTTCCACGATTTAAAACGGTTAAAACGCTCTTAGAACTAGTCGTTCGGAATTTAATTAGCAATGCCATTAAACACCATGATAGAGGTGGTGGTGTACTTAAGGTGCAATGTGAAACAAAAGGCCACTATTACTGGTTTAGCGTGATTGATGATGGACCTGGAATTTCTGCCCCGTTTCACCAGAAAGTATTTGAAATGTTTCAAACTCTTAGACCAAGAGATGAAGTCGAGGGAAGCGGTTTGGGATTGTCGCTTGTCAAAAAGACGGTTGAAAGTCTAGGGGGAGAAATTCTACTTGAATCAGCGGGGCGAGGTTGTTGCTTTAGGTTTAGCTGGCCGATGCACATAGTCAACAAGGAGGCGGTATGAGTAATAGCCATGACTATAAACAAGTGACCATTCTGTTAGTTGATGATGATGATGTGGATTATATGGCGGTGCAGAGGTCGATGAAGCAACTGCGTTTGCTTAATCCTCTTGTGCGAGCGAGGGACGGGCTTGAAGCACTTTCAATTCTGACGCATACCAACGCTATCAAGGGGTCATACTTGATCTTGCTCGATCTCAATATGCCCAGAATGAATGGTTTTGAATTTCTTGAACATATTCGTTCTGATCCGACGTTGTCTTCTTCCGTTGTGTTTATGCTGACGACTTCTAGTACCGATGAAGATCGGATGAGAGCCTACCGTCACCATGTGGCTGGTTACATGGTTAAAACAGATATTAAAGATGGTTTCCACAATATTTTTAATATGTTGGAAGGCTACTGGCGCATCGTTGAGCTTCCAAACGTATAGGATGTGTATATGGATTTACTACTTATCGATGATGATGAAGTTGATAGAACCGCTATTATTCGAGCGCTACGACAGTCCAAGTTAGCTTTTAATGTGGTTGAGGCAAACTGTGCTTTTGATGGATTGAATCTTGCCTTGGAGCGTCATTTTGACGGGATTCTACTCGATTATCTATTGCCCGATGCTAATGGCTTAGAAGTGCTTATCAAGCTCAATTCTATGACTCAAGATCAAACTGTGGTGGTGATGTTGAGCCGTTACGAAGATGAAAAACTCGCTCAGCGTTGTATTGAGTTAGGTGCCCAAGATTTCTTACTTAAAGATGAAGTTAACTCAAGAATCCTGAGTCGTTCAATTCGTTACGCTAAACAGCGCGCCTCAATGGCACTTGCCCTACGAAATAGCCATCAAAAACTGAAAGAACTGGCGGAGCACGATTCACTCACCAAATTGATGAATCGTTATGGATTTGAGCTGTGTTTAAATCGCGCCATTGCAAGAGCAAAACGCAGTAATGATTTTTTAGCCGTGATTTTACTTGATCTTGATGATTTTAAAGCGATTAATGACACGTTAGGTCACCAAACGGGTGATATTTTGTTGGTGAAAGTCGCATCGAGACTCAGCGCCGTGTTACGGGATGGTGACGTCATTGCTCGTTTAGGCGGGGATGAATTTGTGGTGTTAGTGACTGACAATGACTACAAATATTTCCCCATGATAGTGGCTAACCGTCTACTTAAAGCTTTTGAAGAAGTGTTTTGCCTTGGAGATAACGATGTGATGATTGGCGCCAGTATTGGCGTGGCATTTTATAATGAAGCCGCCTCCGATAGCTCTGAGTTAATGAAATGCGCCGATATCGCCATGTATCGTGCTAAGAAAATGGGGCGTAATCAGATCCAGTTTTATTCCGAGGCGCTAGATAAAGAAGTCCGCTACCGCAATCATATCGAGTCCAGCTTAAAAATGGCCTTAAGGCAGAATCAGTTTAAGGTTTATTATCAGGTGCAAGTTGACGCGCAAACACATCATATGGTGGGAATGGAGGCGTTAATTCGTTGGCAGCATCCCGAAGATGGTTTGATTTCTCCGGACCAATTTCTGCCCATAGCAGAAGAAATTGGGTTAATGGAAGAAATCGGCGACTGGGTATTGTATGAAGCCTGCCGACAGGCCCAATATTGGCTGAGCCAATTAGCATCAACAGGGCATCGCTTTACCATTGCAGTGAACTTATCTGCATCTCAAATTGGGCATATCAACTTATATGAGAAAATCGCCCATGTTCTTAACGTGACAGGGCTAGCGCCCAGTGCACTTGAGTTGGAAATTACTGAAAACTGTTTGATTGAAGAACCCCACGAACATGCCAAGATCCTCGATAAAATAGCCCAACTTGGAGTGCGATTTGCGTTGGACGATTTTGGTACCGGATTTTCATCCCTTGAACATATAAAGTTGTTCCCCATCAGCGTGTTAAAAATCGATAAAAGTTTTATTGCTTCCTACGATAAGGACGAAAAGGACACTCGTTTACTCACAGCGTTGCTTAACTTTGCCTATGGCTTTAACGTCACCTCTGTTGCCGAGGGAATTGAAACCATCGAGCAAGCGGAGTTTTGTACAGTAAGGCACTGCAATCTATTACAGGGATACTTCTTTTCTCGTCCTCTAGAGGCAAGCGAATTTGAAGCAAGGTTCATTACACCGTTAGTCACTAAATTGTGAAGATTATCTTACGTTTGACTAAGGCTTAGGTTTTCGTCTGGTGAGGAATATTTTCTTGCTTTACACTGAGCAATAGACAAATATCAGCGCCCCTTTCTGATGCAATGTGCTCAGAGCTTCAATCACTGTGTTTAATTTGGTCATTTAGTAATGAAAATCGGTATTTTATCTCAGTTTCCAGAATTGTATTCCACCCGACGTTTAGTGGCCGCCTGCGAAAGCCGTGGTCATGAGGCTGTGGTGATTAATACCTTGAATTGCTACATGAATATTAATTCCGTTAAACCTAGCATTCATTATCAGGGAGAAGAATTAACAGGGTTTGATGCCATTATTCCGCGTATTCATGCCAGTGTGACCTTTTATGGCTGCGCAGTGGTGCGCCAGTTTGAAATGATGGGTGTATTTGCCGCCAACGATTCAATTTCGATAGCACGCTCGCGGGATAAGTTACGTGCTCTGCAATTACTTTCACGCAAAGGCATTGGTATGCCTATCACTGGATTTGCCAATAAACCCAATGATATTCCTGATCTCATTAATATGGTGGGCGGTGCTCCTTTAGTGATCAAGTTACTCGAAGGTACGCAGGGGATTGGGGTGGTATTAGCGGAAACGAAAACCGCCGCTGAGAGCGTGATTGAAGCCTTTTTAGGGCTCAAAGCCAATATTTTGGTGCAAGAGTATATTCAAGAGTCCAACGGCAGTGATATTCGCTGTTTTGTGGTGGGTGATAAAGTGGTGGCCTCGATGAAGCGTCAGGGGCCAGAGGGCGATTTTCGTTCAAACTTACACTTAGGCGGCTGTGGTGAAAAAGTGAAAATTACGCCAGAAGAGCGCAAGATGGCCGTTGCCGCTGTTAAAGCGATGGGATTAGTCGTTGCAGGCGTGGATATTTTACGTTCGAATCGTGGCCCGTTGATCCTTGAGGTGAACTCAGCTCCCGGTATCGAAGGTATTGAGCAAACTACGGGTATTTCGGTAACTGAGCCTATTGTGGAATATATTGAGAAAATGGTGTTAGCACGTAAGTCGAATCGGGCGGTGATCGCTTAATAAAAAACGCCGCGATTAACGCGGCGTGTTTCTTAGTTCTTTGTTTTATAAATCAAAGCTATAGGAGTAACCTAAAGCGATTTTAGCATCGTCATCAGCCAGATCAGTATCTGATACCATAAAAGAGACTGTGCCCATGCTGGTATCTGCACTAAGTGTTACGTTGTAATCGGCATAGTTATCCTCACCAAACCAAGCTTCAACCACATCGCCCGTGGAGTAGCCATAGTGGAATGACAGGCTAAGTTTCTCGGTTAAAGGGAAAGATGCTGTGGCGGCAAGATAACTCATATCTTTGTTATCGAGTGGTTCCGCCGCTACGTCATCACCCGCATTGATTACGTGGGAATAACTGAGTTCAACCCACTTCCAGGTAATAGCCCCGTGGAGCTCACCAAAATCGATGCTGCCTTCGGCATCCGGGTAGGCATAATAGAGATAGCCAAAATCATAGCTGAGATCGTCGGTGATGTTGCCACCGTAACCAGCATAGAGGTCTAACTCGTAGCTAGTGTCATTGCCAAAATCGACATTTGATGCCCACGTACCCGCATAAAATCCTGAGTCATGACTGTAGTCAAGACCGCCTTGGATCGCCACCGCATCATTGGTTTGAGTCACTCCGCGCCATAGATAGTTTGATGTGCCGCCAATATTGCCGGATACCGACGCAAAGACGTTAGTGGTTAGTAATAATCCCGTCGATAATGCCAAAACGCTGTACAGTGATTTTCTCATACTCATCCCCTCGATTGACTTATTTATCGATTCACTCATGCCACTTAAATACGGCGGCATTGGTGCATCATGGTTTTTTCTGATAAGGGAGTTGCTAATCACATGCCATTATTTGAACATCTTTAAAAACAACTGGTTACATAATTTATGTTAATTAAATGTTTTAAAGCGCTCAAAAATGGAGCGGTGGACGCACTGTGTTTGTGCAAAAAATCATCTTTTATGCTTTCGTGAGGGAAAAAAAACGCCTCACAGAGGAGGCGTTTTATAAAATCAATGTCGAGCGAATTAGTTCACACTATCACGCAAGGTTTTACCCGCTTTAAACTTAGGCACAGTGGCTTCAGCGATCTGGATTTCTTTGCCCGTTTGTGGGTTACGACCAGTACGAGCTGCACGAGTCGCTGTTTCAAAGGAGCCAAATCCGACGATAGAGATTTTGTCACCGTTTTTCATTGATTCAGTAATCGCCGCTTCGAAAGATTTCAATGCTCGTGCTGCTTCAGCTTTAGTGATATCGGCATTTTCTGCAATTTTGGCGATAAGTTCAGTTTTGTTCATTTTTATTGTCTCTTCTTTCCGTAGATTTATGTAAGTCAGCGAGCCTAACATGCCACAAGGTTAAAGCGTTGGAAAGCCCTTTGCTGCGGGCTTGTGTCATCGAAGTAACAAAATTGGAGGGTATTTGCGCCATTCGTGACTTAGGTTTTATTCTTCGAGCAACTGATATAAGAGTTGCTTAACCAATTTGGGTTCGAAGGGCTTGTCGCATAGGGCATTCACCCCTGCCTGAGATACATTACTTAAATGTGTATCGTTAGCCTCAGACGAGACCATTAAAATAGGCACGTGGGATTGTTGACTTTCATTGCGGATAAATTGCGTTAATACCAGTCCATCAACGCTGGGCATATTGTAATCAGTGATAATTAAATCAAACATATTATGACGCATTAACTCAATGGCTTGCGCACCATCTTCTGCTTCGGTAATCAGTTTTATCCCCAAATTACCAATAGTTCGCTTGATCACATTACGTGCCATGCGACTGTCATCAACCACAAGCACGCGTACATCGTGCACATCGAAGTGGCTTAAGTCGAGTTCATCGTGGCTGAGCAAATCGATGGTCGCATTTAGCGCCTTGCCTAAGTGTTCGGCATTAAAAGGTTTTGGCAGAATCGCGACTACGCCAGACTGGCGGAAAATCTCCAATTGTTCACGGCGACATTCACTTGAGATCAGCATAAATTGAATATCTTTATATTCACTTTTGCTGCGCAGGTAGTTCAAAAACTCGGTCGCGGTTCCATCTTCAAAATGCATTGCACTGGCAATGAGATCGGGTTTGTGTCGAGCAATGAGTCCTTTAGCCTCTTCAATATTGGCAGCATTTTCGATGCTAACAATGCCTTCTTGCTGTAAGCGCTTGATGATAATGCGGCGCTGGGTTTCCGATGGCTCAATAATAAGCATCGATAATTCGTTAGGCGATAAATGAGTCATAGTCACAAGCTATTGGGCTTTTTAGAAAGGCGTTAACTTAGGCGAGAAATAACTGCTTCGCAACATATTAAATCAAGCTTTCAATTTTGCGGTTAAATAATCACGGGTTACCCGTGAAAATGCGATCCAATACTGTACTAATAGCAGGGCAATGATAGACAGCACCAGCGGTAACATCGGGATGTTATGACCCTCTACCACCACTTTAACGTCTTGAGGTGTAATCTGATAGGCGATAATGGCTGTGACACCAAGTGCTGACAGGCCTAAGGTTTGTAATCCAATATAAATTTTGAGCACTAAGCTAGACCAAGGTGCTTGCGTCAGTATGCCAAACAACACGGGTAATACACCTAAGGTAAACAAATCGAAGGAGGCAGTGGCGACAGCCCGTAATAGGGCAACAATGGCAAACAGAGTATAAAGGGTTATCAATAGGATTAGGCGTTTAGGCATAAAGTTAGGGTTACTGGCTAATGTGAAGTGGAGCAAGTGTAGGAAATGCCCCGAACTGAGTCCAGCATAACCGTATTATCATGTAGAATACGCCTTTGCTTGGGCATTAAATTAGGTTAAGTGATGACAGAAGTAGAATTTTGGGACTTAGTGACCCGCAGTGAACCAGCGCAATCCCAAGAGTCTTTGGTTGAGGCATTAAAGCTGAAACTGAGTAAACTGAGTGATGAAGAGCTAAAAGTCTTTGATAAGCTGTTTGGTCAACAGATGCGCCGAAGTTATTTATGGTCGGTTTGGGGGGCGGCTTATATCATTACGGGGTGTGATTCTGATTATGCCTTTGCCGAATTTCGCGCTTTTCTGATTTCACTTGGACAAGCCCGTTATGAGGCTGTGATTGCCCAGCCTGATTCGTTAGCGAAGTTAACTGCATGGCCAGAAAAGGATGGTTATGCCTATCCCTTTATTGAAGATTACGATCTTATTGCAGGGCAATTATACGAAGACCGAACGGGTAAAGAGTTGCCTTTTATGCCTTCGGGTAAAGCGACTCCCGTAGGCAAAAAATTTAGCACTAAACCCAAAGACTTAAGACAGCAATATCCTGAGCTTAGTGCGCGTTTTCCGTTTTAATTCGCCCTAAGAGCGCAAACATGCGTTACTGGTAACGTCGAAGGTCATGCCGTATTGGGTACACGTTTGGCGCATGAACTGATGCTCCTCCTGTGCTAATTGGCGGGTAAATTCTTGATCGAGCTGCTCAGTCAGGCGTTGCTCTGCAACTTGCTGTGGCTGAGCCAGTTTATCGAAGTGCGATTTTACTGCTTGTTGCTGTTCGGCCGTCAGTGTCGCAGCATGGCTGGATAAACTGATCAGTGTGCTGAGTGTGAGCAGAGTGCATAAGGTAAACTTTGTTATCACTGCATGGCGTATGGGGGCCGTTTTTAGCTTCATAGATAAACTCCAAATTAAAATCACCAGAACTCGGTTGGTTTTTAAATCGTCGTTTGGCTTTCATCGTGCATATATGGACCCATCCGGTTTGCAAGACATTCGATAACGATTTTGAGAAGAGTTCATTGCACCCATATATCCGGCCTGTTATTGAGGGATCCCTCTGGCCCTGATGGATATCTGCTTCTACAGTC
>NZ_JAKZGV010000062.1:0-22866 GCF_022557375.1 Shewanella sp. MM_2022_3 | reverse complement strand
TGTTATTTGCCTCTTTTGACTTCGCTAAAAATCAAAGATGCATTTAACATGGGTAGGTATACAGGCAAAGCCTCAAATGATGATAACCACCTACTGAAGTAGGTGGTTTTGGGCTAAAAATAAAAAGGAGACCTCAGGTCTCCTTTTTTACTTTTGCACCAGTTGTGACATCAATAATGTTGCAGAGTAAAACAACCTCAATTTTGCTTGTTCCATTTTGTGTTTCCCCAGTTGTTATTATTTATCTGCAGCCAATATGGACCATTTAACACGTGAGAAAACTGACAATAAGTCTATGAGCAAAGTAGAAAATGCAGTGAAATAAATTAAGATTTTTAGTGATGAGTAGCGAAAGAAAATTATTACTAGGAGAGATAAAGAGTGGTGGGTCGTGAAGGATTCGAACCTTCGACCAATTGGTTAAAAGCCAACTGCTCTACCGACTGAGCTAACGACCCATTTAGTGAACGCTGATTTTACACTTCAGTAAGTGGTGGGTCGTGAAGGATTCGAACCTTCGACCAATTGGTTAAAAGCCAACTGCTCTACCGACTGAGCTAACGACCCATCTAGTGAACGCTGATTTTACACTTCAGTAAGTGGTGAATCATGAAAGATTTCAACCATTCGATTGATTGGTTAAAAGCCAACTGCCCTAGCTTTATAACATAAGTGACTGAGCTAACGACTCATCTAAAAATTCTGAGTTTTACACTTTCAGAAAAGTGGTGGGTCGTGAAGGATTCGAACCTTCGACCAATTGGTTAAAAGCCAACTGCTCTACCGACTGAGCTAACGACCCATCTAAAGACTCTGAGTTTTACACTTTCAGAAAAGTGGTGGGTCGTGAAGGATTCGAACCTTCGACCAATTGGTTAAAAGCCAACTGCTCTACCGACTGAGCTAACGACCCATCTAATCTACAACACTTCAAATACCGTTAACTTATTCTATTTACTAGAGTAAGTGGTGGGTCGTGAAGGATTCGAACCTTCGACCAATTGGTTAAAAGCCAACTGCTCTACCGACTGAGCTAACGACCCATATACTGGTATTTTGCGCCCCGAACGACCTCGCCGTTCCGAGGGCGCCTATAATACCTTTTTCATTTCCCCATGCAAGCGTAAATTCCCAATTTTTTGTCGTTTGCATGAAAAACAGACTAAGAGTATGTTTTTTAGTTAATTACGCTTTAATTGCAGCCAGTTGTTGCTGGGCAATGCGTGCTGCAGCGCTGTTGGCGTAGTCTTTTACTACTTGTTGGTAATATTGAGTTGCACCAGCTTTATCGCCCATTTTCTCTGCGATCATGCCAAGCTTCACTAAACTGTCACCACGTTTGTTGGAATCACTAAAACGGGTCACTACCGTATTGAAAACTTGCTTAGCTTCAGCAAACTCACTTTTATTAAACAGCAATTGTCCTAACCAATAATTAGCATTGGCGGCATAAACTGAATCTGGATATTGTTTAATGAAAGCGCGAAAGGCTGGGATTGCATCATCATACTTACGCTCTTTCAGCACGAGATTAACTGCGCTTTCGTAGCTGGCCGTTTCACTTAAACTACTGGCGGCCGCATTCGCGGTTGCTGCTGCAGCGGCAGGAGTGGAAGGCACTGAAGCGGCTGGAGTCGCTGCTTTAGAAGATAAATTAGCAATTTCATCATAAAGCTGACGCTGGCGTTGCTGCATCTGCTCTATTTGATAATTTTGTTGTTCAGTCAAACCACGTAAGTCGAGAACTTCTTGCTGCAAAGTATCCAGACGGCGCTGCATATCAATTTCGCTTTGTTGTCTCGATTTTACAATGCGCTCTAAACGAGCAAGTCTGTCATCACCTGAACCACCAGCAAGGTCTTCAACAGGAGCAGGAGCTGCAATTGCAGCTCCTGCGCCGAAGAACATTGCCGTAATTAAGACGGCACGTTTCATCTCGTTACTCTCCGTAATTCAATCTTAGTAAACTAAAACTGCACGACGGTTTTTAGCAAAACCTTCATCGGTACGAGTGAAGTCAAGTGGCTTCTCTTCGCCATAGCTTACGATGCTCATTTGGCTTGGTTGTACACCCATGCCTTGTAAGTATTTAGCAACAGCTTTAGCACGACGCTCACCCAGTGCGATGTTGTATTCTGGCGTGCCACGCTCGTCGGCATGACCTTCAATCAATACACGAACACTTGGGTGCTCAACTAAATAAGTACCATGGGCTTCGAGGACAGCTGCATATTCAGTTTGAACTTCACTGCGGTCGAAATCGAAGTAAATAATGTGCTCTTTTCTCAACTGCTCGAGTTGCTGACGTTGTTGCTCTTCAGGCGACAACATTCCACCAATACCGCCCGTTTGAACACCACCATTGAGTTCACTACCAGAACCGCTTGTAGAGCCCATAGCATCAGTTTCTGATTCAGAAGTTGAGCTACACGCACTAATAGCCATAATTGGAAGTGCTACCAACATAGCTTTTAACAACTTGTTCAGATCCATTACTTGTTCCTTATAAAATTAAATGTTAATAAATCAAACTAATACACTAGAGAAACGGAGACCAAGAAGGTGATTTCACCTCGCCCTGACCTACCGGTAATCTCGCTTTAAAGCGTCCGTCCGTAGAAACAGCTGCTAAAACTTGCTTGCCTTGATACGTAGTGCCATAAATCACCATAGTACCATTAGGGGCCACACTTGGAGACTCGTCCAAACGTGTCGATGTCAGCACCTGCATAAAGCGCGTACTTAAATCCATACGTGCAATATTAAATTTACCATTTGTGCGATTCACAAAAATCATGCTGCGACCATCAGGGGTAATTGAACCACCTAAATTCCATTCACCTTCAAAGGTTTCACGGGTCACTTTGCCTGAATTTAAATCTACACGATATAACTGTGGTCTACCACCACGCTCGGAGGTAAACAACAATGACTTGCCATCAGGATACCAAGAAGGCTCAGTATCGATGGAATAGTGGTTGGTAATACGTTTAATCGCCTTAGTGGCAATATCAATGACATAAATCTCAGGTTGACCATCCTTAGAGAGGGTCACGGCCAATGATTTACCATCGGGCGAGAAAGAAGGCGCACCGTTAATGCCAGGGAAACTACTCACCTTAGTACGCACTTGAGTGTATAGGTCCTGAACAAAAATCTCGGCTTTTTTGTTTTCAAAACTCACATAAGCTAAACGACGGCCATCGGGTGACCACGCGGGTGACATCAAAGGCTCAGGAGAGCGCAATAACATCTGCTCATTGTAACCATCATAGTCAGCAATCATTAATGAATAAGCCGCTTTTTGACTGTGGTTAACCAATACATAAGAAATGCGCGTTAAAAACGCACCACGAATACCGGTCAATTTTTCATAAACGATATCACTTATACGATGGCCATACTGACGAAACTGGGTCGCAGAAATCACGGTCTGACGACTA
The DNA here is from genome assembly GCF_022557375.1 of Shewanella sp. MM_2022_3. NCBI lineage: Bacteria > Pseudomonadati > Pseudomonadota > Gammaproteobacteria > Alteromonadales > Shewanellaceae > Shewanella > Shewanella sp. MM_2022_3. Next base: position 19,423 of record NZ_JAKZGV010000062.1, on the reverse strand, counting down.
TCCATCAAAAATTCAGTTGGACTTGCAGGACCTTTTAGTGCTTGGTTTTGTGCTTTAACCAAATCAATAAGATCAAAGCTCACCAAAAACTGATCCGTGCCGTAAGGCTTAACCGAACCAACCACAACGGCTTCTGCACTAACATTAGCCCAAGCATTGGCATCAAACTGTGCTAAGGCTCCAATACCACGTTGAGGTAACCCTAATTCATCTAGAGGTTTAAACGTACCGCTGCGCACTAAGTCAGACATAACCACATCGGCAATCGCCTGTGGTGGCGCACCAGCACCTTGCCATTGGAATGGCATCACAGCGATTGGTCGCGCCGCATCCACACCTTCGGTAATCACAATATCCAGCGCCGCTTTTGCCGGCATAGTGCAAAGCAGAACTGCCAATGCTAACCATTTTGCCAAAATTTTCATGGGACTCCTTTAATTAAACGTTGGTTCAACGATTAAGTTAATTTCTTTCATCAAGTTATATACCGCAGGGTCTGGAGACACTGGTAACTTACCCGCTTTTAAAATCGCCGCTTTAGCTGCACGACACACATTCGGATCACCACCTTGTGTCTGACTGCTAATCACAAATCCATCATTCGCTAAACGCACAGAAACGGTACACGTTTTACCACGCATCGATTCATCAACCACAAGGTTACGCTGAATCGTTGATTTAATCATCGCGGTATACTTACCGACTTCCGTTTGCATCTGCTTATTCATGGTTTGCGATAAGGCTGCCTGCTCGGCGGCTAACGCATCAGCCATTTCCTGCTCCTGCTGAGCACGGGCTTCAGCATCCGCTTTCGCCTTAGCATCTGCTTTTGCCTTAGCTTCGGCTTTTGCTTTCGCCTCTGCATCAGCCTTGGCTTTTGCCTCTGCTTTGGCTTTAGCGTCTGCCTCAGCCTTTGCCTTGGCTTCGGTTTCTTTCTGCTTACGGTCTGCCTCAGCTTTCGCGGCAGCGGCCTCTTCTACTTTACGTTTTTCCGCGGCTTTTTGGGCTGCATCTTCAGCAAGTTTACGTTCTTGTTCCTTCTGCTTGCGATCGGCTTCGGCTTTTTGTGCTTTTTCCTTTTCCTGTTGCTGCTTCACCTGCGCGGCTTTCGCGGCATCATTGGCCTTTTGGGTCTCAATTTCTTGCTGCTTACGTTCTTCCGCCAGTTTCTTCAACTGTGCTTGTTCACGCTCACGGGCTTGCTTTGCTTCCTGTGCTTTGCGTTCAAGTTCGGCTTGGCGCTCACGTTCTCGACGCTCTGTATCGCGCTTTTCCTGCTTTAGCTTTTCAACTTGATTAGCGACTTGTTGCTGATCAACCATAACAGCTTTTACTGCAGGGGCGCTAACTTGTTGCACAGGTTCAGGTTTATGGGTGAAATCTATGCCAATGGCCAGAATAATTATCACGCCAATATGAATACCTGCTGAAATTGACAGAGGTAATGCAACATTTGAATTATCCGCCACCTATTTCTCCTTGGGTGAATCCGTCATCAAACCGACTGAGGGAACGCCTGCCTGTTGCAAGGTCACCATCAATTGGATCACGTTATCGTAAGGAATAGTTCTATCGGCTTTAACCACCACAGGACGTTCAGGCTCAGTCACCATAATCGCCGCCACGGCGGTGGCTAACTCTTCCAATTCCATTTCTTCGTTATTGGAACCGCCCTGATTAAGAAAATAAGTACCGTCGGCATCAATAGACGCCACAACCGGCGGCTTACTATCCGCGGGTAGCACTTCGGCCGCACCTTGCGGCAGCTCCACTTTCACCCCTTGGGTCACAATCGGCGCTGTTACCATGAAAATAATCAGCAACACGAGCATGACGTCGATGTAAGGCACCACGTTGATTTCGGCAACAGGGCGACGACGTTTACGCTGATAACCGACTTGCATTATACGCCTTCCTTCTCACTGTATGCTTGGCGATGCAGGATGCTAGAAAACTCTTCCATAAAGTTAGCGTAACCGATTTCCAGCTTTTCAACCTGAGTCGCAAAACGGTTATAAGCGATAACTGCTGGAATTGCCGCAAACAGACCCATAGCGGTAGCAATCAGTGCTTCTGCGATACCTGGCGCTACCATGGCTAATGTTGCGTTTTCCATCGAGCCAATTGCGATAAATGAATTCATAATACCCCATACCGTACCAAACAAACCGATATAAGGGCTAGTCGAACCAATGGTTGCCAATAACGGTAAGTTAGCTTCTAACTTTTCTAACTCACGGGATAAGGTCACACGCATCGCCCGCGAAGTACCATCCATAACCGCATCAGGCACTTTGCTATTTAATTTATTCAGACGTGAATATTCTTTAAAACCCGTCACAAATAATGACTCTAAGCCCGTATTATCTGGACGAGCCGATAATTCTTTATACAGACGATTTAAATCGACGCCTGACCAAAATTTATCTTCAAATTTTGCCGATTTATTTTTTGCAGATGTCAATAAACTACGGCGTTGTAAGATCACCGTCCAAGACATTACAGACAAGCAAAGTAAAGTGAACATAACAAATTTCACTAATAAACTGGCTTGTAAAAATAACCCGACAATCGACATATCAGCTTGCACTGTCAAACTCCTGCACAATATTTAAGGGGATAGCTCGGGGCCGCATACGTGATAAGGCTACACAGGCTACTAGCACTGTGCCTTCACAATAACAGTCTCCCAGATGATCAACCAAACGTTGATGAAATACCAACGAGGCCTTTTTCAACTCTATGACCTTAGTTTCTACAATAAGGTTCTGTTCAAAACGTGCGGCTTTTTTAAAATCCAATTCCGCCCGCTTAACCACAAACGCCGTGTCATCGGCCAACAGTGCAGTCTGACTTACGCCTAAGGCTTTTAACCATTCGGTTCGCGCTCGCTCAAAAAAATTGAGATAGTTCGAATGATAGACAACGCCACCTGCGTCGGTATCTTCGTAATAGACTGAAATGGGCCAATTAAACGTCATGCGAAATCAGTAGATTTTGGTTGAAAAATTGACGCTACTATACCTAGGGAAACAAGACTTGTGAATGACCCGATGAAGATATAGATAGGGATGGCAGGGGTTTCAACGCAATTGAGGGATTTGTAAATAACAATGGGGTCAAACGACCCCATTTAATTAACATAGTTAGCTATTTTGCAAGGGTTTGCGGTAGTGCCAAACCAAAGCTTTGCCACAGGAAGCTATAAATATCGGCAAACTCGTCGATCTTCATCGCGGTTGGTTTACCCGCACCATGTCCAGCATTAGACTCAATGCGCATTATCACGGGTTTATCGCCCTGCTGTTTTTCTTGCATCATGGCGGCAAATTTAAAGCTGTGTAGCGGCACCACACGATCATCGTGATCAGCCGTCATCACCATAGTTGCAGGATAAGCCTGCGCTTTAACATTATGGTAAGGCGAATAAGCTAATAATGCCGGGAACTGCTCTGCATTATCTGCACTGCCATATTCACTGGTCCAAGCCCAACCAATGGTAAACTTATGGAAGCGCAGCATATCCAGCACACCCACTGCTGGTAGCACGGCAGCAAACAGCTCAGGACGTTGCGTCACCGCGGCGCCCATCAATAAACCGCCATTACTGCGGCCATAAGCGCCTAACTTTGTAGTGTTGGTGTATTTTTCGTTGATCAGGTATTCGGCAGCGGCAAAATAGTCATCAAACACATTTTGCTTTTTATCGAACATACCTGCCTGATGCCAGCTTTCACCATAATCCGCGCCGCCGCGTAAACTTGGTACGGCGTAAATGCCGCCCATATCTAACCATGCGATGTTGGCAGGGCTAAAACGCGGCGTCATCGAAATCGCGAAACCACCGTAGGCATAGAGTAACGTTGGATTTTGGCCATTCTTCACAAGACCTTTCTTATAGGACAGCATCATCGGGACGCGAGTACCGTCTTTGCTGGTATAAAACACTTGCTCAGACACATAATTATCGGGATTAAATGACACCTGAGGTTTCGCAACAACGGTCGACTGCGCTGTCTTAAAATCAAACTTATAGGTGGTTTCAGGTTGAATATAGCTGTTAAAGACATAGTAGAAATAGTCTTTACTCGCCTTACCGAAAGGCCCGGCGACATTACCTTTACCTGGTAAAGTGACATCTTGACGCTTTTGGCCGCCCATACTGAAAATCGATAATTGTCCCAATACATCGTGTAAATAGCTGACGACTAAATAGTCATTGATAATGGCGACTTTATTAATGGGATCTTTTGATTCAGGAATGATGGTTTGCCACTGCGATTTCTCACTATTACGGGTATCAATGGCAATCACTTTACCGTTAGGCGCATCTAAATCGGTTTTAAAATAAAATACCGAACCGTCATTACCTAAAAACTCATACTCTGCTTCGAGGTTAAGGATTAATTCCACCACCTGTGCTTTAGGTTCAAACAGTGATTTATAGAAAAAGCGATTACGTTTGTCCGTACCCTGCGAAATCGACAGCAGTAAATATTCGCCCTGCTCAGACACATCGATGCCAAATCCCCAATCTTTGTTTTGGGGGCGTTCGTAAATCAATAAATCTTGGCGCTGATCTGTGCCTAATTTGTGGTAATACACTTTTTGATTAAAGTTCACATCGGCCAGTAAATCCCCACCCGCTGGCGCATCGTAACGGGCATAGAAAACACCTTGGTTTTCCTTATCCCATACCGCGCTGGAGAATTTAATCCAGCTGAGTTCATCTTTAAGCTTTTTACCCGTGGCAATATCAATAAACTGCCACTGCTGCCAGTCAGAGCCTGACTTAGACACTCCATAGGCTAAAATCTTACCGTCATTACTTACCGATACTCCAGACAACGCCACGGTACCATCGGCTGAGAAGCTATTTGGATCGAGCACGGCTTTCTCAACGCCATCGTTGCCTTTTACATAAAGGACCGATTGCGCTTGTAAACCATCGTTACGGTAATAAAACTGGTTATCGCCATTCTCGAAGGGGGCTGAAATCTTCTCGTAGTTCCACAGTTCAGTGATACGATCAACCACGGCTTGTTTGTTGGGGATCTTCGCCAAGTAAGCCTGACCAAAGGCCTGTTGTTCTTTTACCCAGCTTTCGGTTTCTGGCGTGTTTTCTTCAAGATGACGGTAAGGATCCGCCACCGCAACACCGTGAAGAGTGTCGACTAAGGCATCTTTTCTCGTTTCAGGGTAAACCAATTTGTTTGCGCTGACCTGCTGTGCGGCCTCTTCTGGCGTATTGCCACTCTGGCAGGCGGCCAACGCCATGCCCAATGTGGCTACTAATAAACCTTGCTGGGCAAGGCGAAATCTTAATGCCATCTTTTATCGTCCTTTTGGTGATGTCCGGCTTAACGCTCTTTTGCAGCAAGTACTATACAAGCAAAATTTTTCATGGCAATGCTGTAGCAAAAGATGAGGTTTTCTCGCGAAGAAGAAAGATTTAACAAACTGGTAGCAATGATGAGCTTATTGAAGTGTATTTTTATGCAGTAATTATGACTGAGAAGTTATTAATCATGCTAAATAGTGACTTAAGTGAGGCAGATCACTTAATCAATCATTAGTTTTGCTAATGTATCGAGGCAATTTTTCTCGTTTGCTAGCCAAATAACAACACCCTAAAATGTGCTTGTTTTCAGGAGATATCCGCTAGCGGATATTGAAAACAAAGAACTTTTAAACTGATGTCTTTTAAGTACTTCAGTTCATCCCTGGTTCTTATGCTTGACTTCCTTCCTTCAATTTGTTGATTGCAAATGCATTATTTTGCGGCCCGCTTAGATTAAGCGGGCTTTTTTTTACCCAGAATCAAACATCAAGCGACACTTATCGGCGTTCAGTATTTTTTGTTACATAAAAACCACTGGAGCCTCTCAATAAATGGCGCTTATTTGCGTGTCGCCATCCGAATCAACAGACTGCCATAGTATTTTGACGCGAATACAAACAGCGTCAATAAACAACAATGCCAAGTCAGTAGACTTGGCATTGTTAGGTTAAGCTTTGATTTAGAGGGGCTTACTAATGCGGATCACAACTCGGCGGTTTAGCGCCCTTTCTTCAATATCGTCATTTGAAGCCACGTGACGCCGCTCGCCGTGACCCACAGTCACAATTCGATCTTGCGGAATACCGCTTGAGACAAAGAAATCTTTTACCGATTCAGCGCGTTTGTCCGAGACTTTCTGATTCACTGAACGACCACCATAACTATCGGTATAAGCATCGACTAATACTAATTCTACATCTGGATCGTAGGACAAATATTCCTGTATTCGCGTAAGCTGTTGCTGTGAGAAGCGAGTTAAATCCGTTCCTCCTTCATCATAATTAAGCACGGTAAAAGCAATATCTTCAAAGCTATAAGGCAATAGGTGCGATAAACACGCCTTAAACTCAGCATATTTTCGGCCAAAATTCGCTGCCGACAGCCCTACAGCAATTTTATTGGACTCATCATACCAATCGGCATAGTAAAATGTCGGCTCCATACCACGGCTTAGCTCGTTTAACATGGACCACGCGGCGCGTTTAGGCACTTCACCATTAAAATACTTTTGGTAACGTAACGAAGTGATTTCTTTTGACACCACACCTGGTCGCCATTTGGGAGCTCGGCTCATCAACTTGGCTTGGGTCACTTGATCAGGTTTTACCCACATATCCAAAGTGAAATTGAGATTTAATTGCTTACCCGCTTCACTGGTAAAAATCGCTTTACCGTAGGAAGGAATATCATGCTCAAGACGGCACACGATCGGACTGTTTTGACTGACTCGCCATTGGGATTCACCCAAAGAGGCCACATAGTGGCGCAACTCTGCCATTGCAGTTGCTGGAACGCATAAAATTGATACTAATATCAGTTTTCGCCACATAGCCCTTACTCGTGTTTATTCGGTTACGAGGTTTTATCGGCAAACTTTTTAGTTCCTTTAGCTCATAAAACCAGCAATCAAACATGACACATCCCAGTTCATTAAGCATAATAGCGCCCTGTGATTTTTCTTGGGTACTTTAATGAGCGATATTTGCGACGCAAACAAATTGAAACACCGATTTCGTGGCTACTTTCCGGTAGTGATAGATGTCGAAACCGCGGGCTTCAACTCTCAAACCGATGCGTTGCTGGAAATAGCCGTCACGCTACTGAAAATGGATGATGAAGGTGTGCTCGGGATTGATAAAACCCTGCATTTCAACATTGAGCCCTTTGAGGGTGCAAATTTAGAACCCGAGGCGCTGGCTTTTAATGGTATCGATCCCACCAATCCATTACGCGGTGCGGTCAGCGAAAAAGAAGCCTTTTTAGAAATATTTAAAGCCGTTAAAAAAGCCCAAAAGGCATCTGATTGTCACCGTAGTATTATTGTGGCGCACAATGCGGCCTTCGATCATGGCTTTGTGAGTAAGGCTATTGAACGTTGTGACTTAAAACGCTCTCCATTCCATCCGTTTGCCACTTTTGATACCGCGACGTTGGCAGGATTAGCGATTGGCCATACGGTATTAGCAAAAGCCTGTATTATGGCAGGCATCCCTTTTGACAATAAAGAAGCCCATTCTGCACTCTACGATACCGAGCGCACTGCTGAACTCTTTTGTTATATCGTCAACCGCTGGAAATCTTTAGGTGGCTGGCCACTCTTAGCCATCAACGAACCTGATGATTCGGATAGCGAAGCATAGCTTTACCAACAATTGCCTAAAACAAGAAAGCTGCCATTTGGCAGCTTTCTTTTTACCTAACTAAAGGTTTGTAAATTACAGAGAGCTTGCGTTTTCAGCTAAGTAAGCCGCAACACCTTCAGTGCTTGCGTTCATACCTTTGTCGCCTTTTTCCCAACCTGCTGGGCAAACATCACCGTGCTCTTCGTGGAATTGCAGTGCGTCGATCATACGCAGCATTTCGTCAACGTTACGGCCTAATGGCAGATCGTTAACCACTTGGTGACGTACCATACCTTCTTTGTCGATCAGGAATGAACCACGGAAAGCCACGCCAGCTTCTGGGTGCTCAACATCGTATGCTTTACAGATGTCGTGTTTAACGTCAGCAACTAAAGTGTATTTCACTTGGCCAATACCACCTTTTTCTACTGGGGTGTTACGCCATGCGTTGTGAGTGAATTGAGAATCGATAGACACACCGATCACTTCAACACCACGCTTAGTGAACTCTTCCATGCGGTGATCAAAAGCGATCAACTCTGATGGACAAACGAAAGTGAAGTCAAGTGGATAGAAAAATACCACTGCAGGCTTGCCTTTGATGGCTGCAGTTAAGTTAAAGCTATCTACGATTTCGCCAGAACCTAATACAGCTGCTGCAGTAAAATCAGGAGCCGGACGGCCTACTAATACGCTCATTTTATATCTCCATCTATGAGTTGAACTAACTATAAAAGTAAAACATCCCTTAAATACGCTTGCACATTTGTGCGAGTGTATTTGAGAGCGCTTACCAATCAAATCTTTAGGCATTATAAGTCGTGCGTTTCGCCTTACAACCTATTTAAGACCAATATCACATTTTTCAAGGGCATTTTGACGTTACTGCTTAAGGATAGAGCAATCTGTGCCATTGATAAGCGCTTTAGCCCACATTCATCTAACACTAAAAGCCCTCTGGATTCACATTTTCAGATATTTTTCAGATTAAGGCTCGGTAAACTGGACAGACACGGCCTTAGCAGTCGAAAATAACCCTTTTGGTTTACAGAATTAAGAATTTGTCTATGAATGCAGTCGTCATTGCTGTGTGTTTAATGTTAGCCCTTAGTTTGGCGAGGGTGAATGTAGTGGTAGCGCTCACCATCAGCGCCCTCTTTGCTGGTTTAGTCGGGGGAATGGATCTGCATCAAACGATTGATGCCTTCAATACAGGATTAGGTGGCGGCGCACAAATCGCCCTGAGTTATGCCTTATTGGGTGCATTTGCCGTAGCATTATCCCATTCAGGCTTGACGACGCTGATCTCCAACTCGATCATTAAAAGCCTTGGCCAAGAACCTAATCCGACTAACACTAATTGGGTGCGCTGGTTACTGCTGTTATCCCTGCTCGTGATGTCGATGGCCTCGCAAAATATCCTGCCGATCCATATCGCCTTTATTCCGATACTCGTGCCGCCACTGCTGCATGTGATGACCAAGCTGCATATCGACCGCCGTCTAGTCGCCTGCGTGCTGACCTTTGGCCTTGTCACTACCTATATGATTTTACCCGTGGGCTTTGGCGGTATTTTCTTAAATGATATTTTGCTGTCAAACCTCACCAGCAACGGCTTAGTCGCTGTGCGTGACCAAATCCCCCCTGCCATGTTGATCCCCGCAGCGGGCATGGTGGTCGGTTTATTGATCGCCGTATTTGTTAGCTATCGCAAGCCAAGGGTATACGATGAAACTAAAGTGCTCAGTGCCGAGCCCGAAGAGACGCTCAATAAGCGCAATATCGCTATCGCAGCGGTAGCAATTCTTGCAACTTTATTTGTACAGCTTGAAACTGATTCGATGATCTTCGGCGCTTTAGTCGGCTTTATGATCTTTAGTTTCTCTGGCGCACTAAAACACGTTGCTGACCAAGATATCTTTACTCAGGGCGTGCGCATGATGGCCAATATCGGTTTTATCATGATCTCCGCCGCAGGTTTTGCCGCAGTAGTGAAAGAAACTGGTGAAGTTGGCACCCTGGTTTCATCATTGAGTAGTCTGATTGGCGACAATAAAGCCCTCGCCGCCTTTTTGATGTTAGTCGTTGGACTATTAATTACTATGGGTATTGGCTCATCCTTCTCGACCATTCCGATTATTGCGACCATTTATGTGCCCTTGGCGCTAAGTTTTGGCTTTTCAGTACCCGCAACTATCGCGTTAGTCGGAACTGCTGCTGCGTTGGGCGATGCAGGCTCGCCAGCGTCGGACTCAACATTGGGTCCCACATCGGGTTTAAATGCCGATGGTCAGCACGACCATATCCGCGACAGCGTGATCCCCACCTTTATTCATTACAATATTCCACTATTAGTATTTGGTTGGATTGCCGCCATGGTGCTCTAAGCGTAGGAAAGACATATAAACATAAGCAAAAGCGTGGTAATGCCACGCTTTTTTTATGATAGGGATTTAAGCATTGAGTATTAGAACGTTACCGCAAAACATCATTTTCATCATCGGATCTTTTTTGTGTCTTATCCGCGTATAAAGCCTTATCTGCCGCCAGAAATACCGCCTCAAAGGATGGACAATCCATTGAATCTGCGACACCGCAAGAAACGGTTAGCATATTTAAAAAATGTCGCTGCCGAATGTTATCTTTAAGTCTATCCGCAAGTTGTTGTGCTTTATCAATAGGACAGTTGGCTAAAATCACTACAAACTCATCACCACCAGTGCGGATAATAATGTCGTTTTCTCGAAAAACGGCTCGCATCGCTTCGACAATTTGCATTATTGCCAAATCACCTAATTGATGACCATGGGTGTCGTTAATCGTTTTTATTTTATCGCCATCAATACAAATCACAGCATATTGAGACGCAGTTGCAGCCTTAAAAATAAGTGTTTCATAGATTTTTTTATTGTAGGTCTTCGTAAATGGATCCAACAGCATAGCTTCAGAAAATTGCTGACGCTCAGTACGTAACTGCTTGAGACGCATAAATTTAAGTTGGAAAATAATTGTTAAGCCCGACAGCAATAACCAAAGAGGCAAATATTGCATAAAAAACCTTAACGTACTGATTTTGTAAGTTAAAACACTCTGATTATCTAAGTGATTACTCATAGCATAAAACAGAAAGTTGGGCGTGATCCGTGTCCAAAAACTATCTCCGCTAATGACAATCTCAGTGCCATAAGCCGAGTTCTGAGTTTCAAACACTTTTCTTTGCATAAAATCCGTTGCCATAAATGATGTATCAGCAATCACATCTCCCCAAAGATGCTCAGGCGCATGTGAGGATGAAATGGGAGCCGCCATAGAAAGAATAATGTTTCCCGTTACTTCATCACGATAAGGAACGGACAGCACAATATCATCAACTAAGGAGTCAGCAGAGGCATCCTTACTGCAATAATGCAGCCGTTGGCAAAACTCATTGGTGAAAGAATTTTCGTGTATTAAGCGACTTTTCACCTCATCAGGAATCGTGGAGGCAAAATATAGCGCATTACTTTTGTATAGACCGATATATATAAACGCACTTCTGACGGGATTCTTATTATTTGAATATAAATAGTCAAAATAGCGCAGGATCAGCTCTTCTTCTGGTGATAAAGCACCACCTGAAGGCAATAATAAGCGGGAGGAATCAAGCTTAAATGGTGTAAGTAGCGCACTATCAAAATCAATAATATCGTGTAAAGATAAGCTCTTACCAAGCAACTCTAAATAACTTGGCACCACGTGTTTCGCCCGTACAAATTTGACAAATGCCCTGTGTTCTTTCTCTATTCGCAGGGGTAAAAGGATCAGCAGTAACACAACAAATATCAAGGTAGCCAATGAACAAGATTGGCGAACAAGTGACCAACTTAGTTTTGAAACCATCATAATCCCCGATGATGACCTGAGTTAAATCGATTTATTGCAAACCTACTGCGCCGTGCAAAACGCATTCTGTCAAAAATTAATCTTATCGTTAACTGTAGAACGAGTCGGCAAAAATGGAATCATAAAAAACAAAAAGGGAGCCTAAGCCCCCTTGTCAAATCGAGATAGCATTTAAGCCATCAGAACATTATTTAGTCCCAAAAATCTTATCGCCCGCATCACCTAAACCAGGCAGGATATAGCCCTTCTCGTTTAAGCATCTGTCGATTGCGGCAGTATACAGCTCAACATCCGGGTGAGCCGCTTCAAGGGCTTTGAGCCCTTCTGGCGCGGCAACTAACACTAAGGCTTTAATTGACGTACAACCGCGTTTTTTCAGCAGGTCGATAGTCGCAATCATCGAGCCACCAGTTGCCAGCATAGGGTCAACGATCAGCGCAATACGCTCGTTCATGTCGCTGGCCAGCTTTTCAAAATATGGCACAGGTTCTAGGGTTTCTTCGTCGCGGTAGATACCCACAACCGAAATACGCGCACTTGGAATATGCTCAAGTACACCGTCCATCATGCCTAAACCCGCACGCAAGATAGGCACAACAGTCACTTTCTTGCCTTTGATCTGATCCACATCTACCGGACCATTCCAGCCTTCAATCGTAACAGTTTCGGTTTCGAAATCTGCGGTAGCTTCATAGGTTAACAAGCTGCCGACTTCAGCGGCTAGCTCACGGAAACGTTTAGTGCTAATGTCACCTTCACGCATTAAGCCGATTTTGTGACGCACTAACGGGTGTTTAACCTCGACAACTTTCATTTTTCTCTCCTACTATTGTTCGCGAATTACCTTAGGCAAATTTTTCAGATTTTAGATGATTTGTTTATTGGGTAAAACATAAAGTTTTTCCATTCGGACTAATCGTGAGCAATATCGCAAGAATTATTACTTATCGCTTAAGATACGCCCACTAACACACTATTTTATGACCAATCACTAGATTGAAAATGTGAAATATCCCCCTGTGAAGCTAAAAAAACTTCAGAGATACTGATAAATCCAAATCATGACTTTCGACCCCTAGCACAAGCTGATAGAATACCGCCGCATAAAAATCCAATAACGATGTACCCGAGAGGATCCTCCGTGAGCACTCCTACCCCACTGAGCTATAAAGACGCTGGCGTTGATATTGATGCTGGTAATGCACTGGTAAATAACATTAAAGCGGCTGTTAAACGTACCCGTCGTCCAGAGGTAATGGGCAACTTAGGTGGTTTTGGCGCATTGTGTGAATTACCCACTAAATACAAGCAACCTGTTTTAGTGTCAGGCACCGATGGTGTTGGTACTAAATTGCGTTTAGCTATCGATTACAAAAAACACGACACAGTCGGTATCGACTTAGTGGCCATGTGTGTGAACGATTTGATCGTTCAAGGCGCTGAGCCATTGTTTTTCCTCGATTACTACGCAACAGGCAAGCTCGATGTTGAAACAGCAACTTCTGTTGTTAACGGCATCGGCGAAGGTTGTTTCCAATCTGGTTGTGCGTTAATCGGCGGCGAAACCGCTGAAATGCCAGGCATGTATGAAGGTGAAGATTACGACCTCGCAGGTTTCTGTGTGGGCGTGGTTGAAAAGGCCGACATCATTGACGGGAGTAAAGTGGCCGCGGGTGATGCACTGATCGCCTTAGCTTCAAGTGGTCCTCATTCAAATGGCTATTCATTAATTCGTAAAGTATTAGAAGTCAGCCAAGCGGACCCTCAACAGGATCTCAATCGCAAGCCATTGATCCAACATCTGTTAGAACCAACCAAAATTTACGTTAAATCATTGCTCAAGCTGATTGAAGCATCAGACGTGCACGCAATGGCACACATCACTGGCGGCGGTTTCTGGGAGAACATTCCTCGCGTACTGCCTGAAAACTGCAAAGCCGTTATCCAAGGTGATTCATGGCAATGGCCAGCTGTTTTCAATTGGTTAATGGAAAACGGTAACATTGCAGAATATGAAATGTACCGTACCTTTAACTGTGGTGTCGGCATGATCGTTGCGCTGCCAGCCGATAAAGTGGATGCCGCACTTGCGCTGCTTGCAGCGGAAGGCGAACAAGCTTGGCTTATCGGTGCTATCGCTGCTCGCGAAGGCAATGAAGAGCAAGTGGAGATCCTGTAATGCCCCAAAGCTGTCGTGTAGTTGTATTAATTTCCGGAAATGGCAGTAATCTTCAAGCCGTTATCGACGGTTGTGACGATAATTTGCAAGCCGAAGTTGTCGGAGTGATCAGTAATAAACCCGATGCCTACGGCCTAGTTCGTGCCCATCATAGTGAAATTGATACCAGCTGCGTGATTGCTCGCACAGGTGAATCTCGCTCTGATTACGATGCACGGTTAATGGCTGCAATTGAACAATACCAACCGGATTTAATCGTGTTGGCTGGATTTATGCGCATTCTAACCGATGAATTCGTGAATCATTATTTAGGTCGCATGATCAATATCCACCCTTCATTGCTGCCCAAATTTACCGGATTACACACCCACCAACGTGCCATTGATGCCAAAGAAACAGAACATGGCGCAAGTGTGCATTTTGTTACCCCAGCGCTAGATGCTGGTCCGGTGATTTTACAGGCGAAAGTCCCAGTTTATGAAGACGATACCGCAGAGATGCTCGCTGCGCGTGTCCACGAGCAAGAGCATGCTATTTACCCCCTAGTGGTGAAATGGTTTAGCCATCAACGCCTAAAAATGCAAGACGGCAAAGCCTATCTTGATGGCACGCTCATCGGACCTAATGGCTACGCACCCGATTAATCTCTGAATATTGGAAGAAGAGACCTTAAAGGTCTCTTTTTTTTGGGCTATGACATACAAAACCATTGTTTTATGGACTAATGTGGCATTAGATAAGCTAACGAAAAGTGATTTTGTTCGGCATAAAAGAGATTATTAGATGAAAAATATTATCTGCGATATCGATGGTGTACTCCTGCACGACAATAAGCTGATCCCCGGCAGTGATAAATTTATCCAGCGCATTCTCCAGCAAGGCAATCCCCTTGTCATTCTCACTAACTATCCGGTACAAACAGGCAAAGATCTGCAAAACCGCCTTAGCGCAGCGGGGATAGACATCCCGGAGGAATGTTTTTATACCTCGGCCATGGCTACCGCCGACTTTTTAAAGCACCAAGAGGGCAGTAAAGCCTTTGTTATCGGTGAAGGCGCCCTCACCCATGAGCTCTACAAGGCTGGTTTTACCATTACCGACATTAATCCCGATTTTGTGATTGTTGGCGAAACCCGTTCCTACAATTGGGATATGATCCATAAGGCCGCCGGATTTGTCGCCCGTGGCGCCCGTTTTATCGCCACCAACCCCGACACTCACGGCCCCGCTTACAGCCCCGCCTGCGGCGCCCTGTGTTCACCGATTGAGCGTATTACCGGCAAAAAGCCTTTCTACGTCGGTAAACCGAGTTCATGGATTATCCGCTCGGCGCTCAATCATATTGACGGTCACTCCGAAAATACCGTGATCATCGGCGACAATATGCGTACCGATATCTTGGCGGGCTTCCAAGCCGGACTTGAAACCATTCTGGTTACCAGCGGCGTAAGTAAACTTGAAGATATCGATAAAGAACCTTTCCGCCCAAATCATGTTTTCGCCTGTGCCGGCGATATCGATGTCGTTTAAGCATCAAACTGCCAGCTTCTCAGCACCTTAGCGTGCTGAGAAACACCACTGACCTTAACATTAAGTAACATATTTGCCGTTGGACTTCCCTTGTACCCCATTGTCGCTTGCTTCATGATAAGGCACGACATACCCCTTCAATATTCGCGTTAAACACGCCCTAAAAATAACAGTAGGATCAACCTATGCGACGTTTGTATCCGTTTTGCGCACTAGCCTTGCTCAGTGCCTGTAGCCCCAACTCGGCCCAGCCCGATGCCAACAGCAGTGCCGCACTGAAACCCGTGCAAATGAATGAAGCACGTTTTAGAGACGATATTAAAAACCTGTCTTCCGATGAGTTTGAAGGCCGTGCCCCAACCACTCAGGGTGAAAAACTCACCTTGGATTATTTATCCAAGGCCTTTGCAGAGATGGGACTTAAAGGTGCTTACCAAGGTAGCTTTTTACAACCTGTGCCTATGGTGAGCTATACCGCAGATGAAGCACAGCAAGTCACGCTAGCTGGATTACCCTTTAAATACCGTCAAGATCTGGTGCTCAGTAGTCGCCATGATAACGGTGGTATTAACATTGAAAACGCGCCATTGGTATTTGTTGGCTACGGTGTTAATGCACCTGAATATGGCTGGAACGATTACCAAGATGTGGATATGAAAGGTAAAATCGCAGTCATCTTAGTGAACGATCCCGGTTTTGCCCGCCCAGACTCAGGCAAATTTAATGGCAAAGCGATGACCTACTACGGCCGCTGGAGTTATAAATTTGAAGAAGCTAGCCGCCAAGGCGCACTCGGCGCGCTGCTGATCCACGATACTGAGCCTGCATCTTATCCTTGGTCTGTTGTCGAAAACAGTTGGACGGGGCCACAACAGGATTTAGTGCACAGCAAAGCTGAGCAGGATAGCCGCGTCCAAGTTGAAGGTTGGTTAACCTTAGATACCGCCACAAAACTGTTTGAAAAGGCTGGCCTATCACTTCCAACTCTCATGGCTCGCGCTGCCGATAGCCCAATTAGCTTATCCCTAGAGCAAACGGCCAGCATCGCCTTTAAAAACAAAGCGGAATATGCCAACAGCTATAACGTCGTCGCCACCCTTCCTGGCACCAAGCAAGTAGATGAGCAAATCCTGTTTACTGGCCACTGGGACCATATTGGCAAAGATGACAGTAAAGAAGGCGATAAAATTTACAACGGTGCCATGGACAACGCATCGGGTATTGCGGGCATTTTAGAAATCGCCAGACAACTCGCCGATAACGCTAAACAGGGCCACGGCTTAGCTCGCTCGGTGACCTTTATCGCCACCACGGGCGAAGAGCAAGGGTTGCTTGGCTCACGTTATTATGCCGCTAATCCTATCTACCCCATTGATAAAACCGTGGCAGTGCTAAACCTAGATAGCACCAATATCTATGGAAAAACCAAGGACTTCACTATCGTCGGTAAAGGCAAGTCCGAGCTTGAAAACTACTTAATCGATGCCGCCAAACAGCAAAACCGCATTGCTTTGGGTGAAAAGAATCCTGCATCGGGCGGTTTCTTCCGCTCTGACCACTTCAGCTTCGCCAAACTCGGCGTTCCTGCGGTCTTTGCCGGTGGCGGTAGTGAGCCTATCGATGCGGCAACCGCGGACTATAAGACTCAAATGCAAGCAACCATGAAGGGCTGCTATCACAATGTCTGCGATGAATATCATGAAGACTGGGATTTGAGTGGTGCGATTCAAGATCTGGAAATTTACTATCAAGTGACTCGCAGCTTAGGCAACAGCCAAGATTGGCCAGGCTATTATCAAGGTACTGAGTTTAACAGCCTGCGTCCCGCCAAAACAGAACTTGCCACGACCGCAAAGTAAGCGCGCTAAAAAATCTAATAAGGCACCTTGAAGGGTGCCTTATTATGTTATGAGTCTTTTATGAGCCGCCCCACTTTACGCTCACTGTTGACCTTGACTGTAGCAACACGGGCAATGACTGCCGATAAGCCGTTCATAAAACCAGCAACATTTACACTTAGATCACTATCTTGCTCACATTTATCATGATTTTGCCAAAAACGGATTTTCTTGAGTGAACATTATGTATTTGCCAATATCCCGCCTTGCAATCAACACCAAAAAACACTTTATGTATAAAAAAGTGAAATTAATTAAACGAACCTCAATCAAAACCATTTAAAAGATAGATCAAACTCATATAAAACACCTAAAAAAGAACAAATCATCAAAAATAATATTTGGCAAAATCCCGAATCGCTGGCACATTGATACTCAATTGAGACATCCTCAAATGAAATACAGCGGTTTAGGAGTTGCATTATGTGTTCGATTTTTTCAATTTTAGATATTCAATCCGATGCGAAAGAGCTACGCCAAGTGGCACTGGAAATGTCCAAACTGATGCGCCATCGCGGCCCCGATTGGTCAGGCATTTACGCCAGCGATAAAGCGATTTTGGCCCACGAACGCTTGGCCATTGTCGATATTGAACATGGCGCGCAACCACTGCTAACCGAAGATGGCAGCCTTATCCTCGCGGTCAATGGTGAAATCTATAACCACAAAGAACTCAAAGCCCAACTCGGCGATAAATATAGCTATCAAACCAACTCGGATTGCGAAGTCATTCTGGCGTTGTATCAGGAATATGGCACTGAATTTCTTGATAAATTAAACGGTATTTTCGCCTTCGTACTCTACGACAAAGCCAAAGACGCCTACCTAATTGGCCGCGATCATATGGGTATCATTCCGCTCTACACGGGTCGAGATGCGGCAGGTAACTTCTATGTCGCCTCCGAAATGAAAGCCCTGATGCCAGTGTGTAAAACGGTGGAAGAATTCCAGCCGGGCCAATACTTATTCTCAAGCGATGCTGCGGCAGTGAAATACTACACCCGCGATTGGCAACAGTATGATGCAGTTAAAGATAACGGCGCCAGCCAAGAAGAATTGCGTGAAGCTCTAGAAGCCGCAGTAAAACGTCAATTGATGTCCGATGTACCTTACGGAGTATTACTCTCCGGCGGTTTAGACTCATCGGTGATCTCGGCTATCACCCAGACATTTGCCAAACGCCGTATCGAAGATGACGGTGAAACAAACGCTTGGTGGCCACAGCTACACTCCTTTGCAGTCGGTTTAAAAGGCGCTCCGGATTTAATCGCGGCCAAAAAAGTTGCCGATGCCATTGGAACGATTCACCATGAGATCAACTTTACCTTCCAAGAAGGGCTAGATGCGATTAAAGAGGTCATCTACCACTTAGAAACCTATGATGTGACCACCATTCGTGCTGCCACACCCATGTATCTGATGGCGCGTAAAATCAAGGCGATGGGGATCAAAATGGTGTTATCGGGTGAAGGTGCCGATGAACTCTTTGGCGGTTACTTGTACTTCCATAAGGCGCCAAACGCGCAGGCCTTCCATGAGGAACTCGTGCGTAAACTGGATAAACTGCATCTATTCGACTGTCTGCGTGCCAACAAAGCCATGGCGGCGTGGGGATTGGAAGCCCGTGTGCCTTTCCTCGATAAGGAATTTATGGATGTGGCAATGCGCATTAATCCTGAAGCAAAAATGTCTAAGGATGGCCGGATTGAGAAACACATTCTGCGCCAAGCCTTTGAACATAAATTACCTAAAGAAGTCGCCTGGCGCCAAAAGGAACAATTCAGCGATGGCGTAGGCTACTCTTGGATTGATGGCTTAAAAGCCCATGCCGCAGAACAGGTCGACGATTTGCAACTGGCCAACGCGAAGTTCCGCTTCCCGTATAACACGCCAGAAACCAAAGAGGCTTACTTCTATCGCTGTTTCTTTGAAGAGCATTATCCATTGCCAAGTGCTGCCGAAACGGTTCCTGGTGGCAAGTCGGTCGCCTGCTCTACCCCAGAAGCGCTGGCATGGGATGAAAGTTTACGGGGTATTATCGACCCATCAGGCCGCGCCGTGCGCTCAGTGCATGCCGCCAGTTATTAACCACAGATATCCCATCCTAATAATAAAGCCACCCTCGGGCTGTCTCTCATACACAAATCCCTGAACAATGCTCAGGGATTTTTTTTGAACTCATTCCCCGCATTGTGATCAGATCGTCTAGGGCTAAATATTCGAGGCGATTATGATGAAGATGATGGATCCA
>NZ_JAKZGV010000061.1:0-24146 GCF_022557375.1 Shewanella sp. MM_2022_3 | reverse complement strand
GCCTGCAATTGCTAAAGTGAATGCTCAAAAAACTAGCAAAATGCCAAGGTAGGCGAATGACTGTTACGGGTCTTTTAGATACTAATTGATTAATAAAATTAATAATTTGAGGAAGATAATATGAACAAAAAGCCGTTAGTGATCGCCGTTGCGATGGCACTAAGTAGTACGGCGCTAAGTTTTGCGTTAGCGGCTGAAGAAGGCGTCAAACCCACTGCGGTTCAGAAGAGTGCTGAACAGGGGGTTATCGAAACTGAATTTGATGAAGTGTTAGTGAGTGCGACGCGTTTGAGTGAGAAAGTGTCTGAAACCAGTCGAAGTGTGGCTGTTGTCGCAGAAGAGCAGCTTAACGTTTCACAGGCTTCATCGGTTGCCGAAGTATTAAAAAACGAAGCGAATATTAACTTAACAAATGGCCCAAGAGCGACCTCTCAGGGCGTCGAAATTCGTGGTTTAAGCGGTGATCGTGTTTTACAAACGATCGATGGTGCGAGGCAAAATACCAGTTCTGGCCATCGCGGTTCCTATTTTATGGACCCTGAACTACTTAAATCTATCGAGGTGATCCGTGGTCCTGCCAGTAGTTTGTGGGGCAGTGGTGCCCTCGGCGGTGTTGTTGCACAAAATACTAAGTCTGCTCAGGATTTTTTAGCGCCAAATGAAACCTTTGGTGGTTATGTCAAGCAAGGCTATGACACCAATGGCGACCGCACTAAAACCAGCGCCGCAGTCTATGGCCAGCAAGCAACAGTCGATTGGTTGCTCAATGGCAGTTATGTTGATTCCAACAATATTAATACCGGCAATGATGAAACCTTAGCCAACAGCGCTTCTTCAGGAAGCAGTGGATTGGCTAAATTCGGCTGGCAGGCTGATGAAGCCTCGCGCTTAGCGTTATCGGCAAGAGTTAACAAGATTAATGAATTGGTGCCAAGTAATCCTTCTGCGGCTGTGAGTAGCTCAGTGCCTTTAGTGCGCCGCAAAACGGACGATCAAAATATCACCCTCAATTACAGCTTAGCGCCAGCCAATAATCCTTATTTGGATACTCATGTGCAGGTTTATTGGAATAGCACAGATTACGATGAAGACCGCGTCACTAAAGGCCAATTAGATAGCACTGAATACCGCACCGTTGGCGTTAATGTGAACAATAGTTCTCAACTCGGTAACACTAAGTTGACCTACGGTGTGGATGGCTATCGCGATACCCTTAAAACCGTTAGAGACGATAAGGAACAGGTTGGGCAGCGTCCTGAGGATATTGATGGCGAAACAACGGTATGGGGAGCTTTTACTCGGGCGGATGTGCAACTGACACAAACGGTAAACCTCGATGCTGCTTTGCGTTATGACAGTTTTAAAAACGAGAGTCATAACCTGAATGCATCTGCTGATGATACTGAGCTATCTCCTTCACTTGGATTAAGTTGGCAAACGCAGCCATGGCTGACCTTAAGTGCGCGCTATGATCAGGCCTTCCGAGCGCCGACGGTGGAGGAAATGTTCTCTAGCGGTACCCATTACTGCATTCCGCCAATACCGGGTTTTTTACCCAAAGGGTTATGTAACACCTTTGCGACGAATCCTGACCTAAAGTCTGAAGTGGCGCGTAATAAAGAGCTTAAAGCTGACCTTCGCTTCAATGACTTAGCTGGTGATGATGAATTAGCCATTACCTTAAACATCTTCCGTAATGATGTGGACGATTTTATTGTTCAGCAAGTCTCTAATCCATTTCGGGGGATACCAGGACTCGAGCAAACAACCTCGTGGAACAACGTGGAAGACGCTCAATTAACGGGCTTTGAGCTCAGCGGTCGTTATCGCATCGGACAAACGCGTTTAGCGATGAATTATGGTCAAACCCGCGGAGAAGACCGTAACACTGGCGATTATATCGAAGGGATGCCAGCCAATAAGTTTAATGTCGACTTGTCCCAAGTGATTATGGAAGGCGATATGAAGCTAGGCACGCGAGTGACCTATGTGGCCAGCCAAGCGAATACACCCAAAGGTTACAGTGTTGCAAAATATGATGAATACACTCTTTGGGATGTGTACCTAGCATGGGAGCCCGCGATGGGCGTGATGTCGGGCCTGAGAGTTGATTTTGCCATTGAAAACATTGGTGATGAGAAGTATCTGCAGGCATGGCAAACCTTGTATCAGCCTGGCCGTAATATGAAGCTGTCTGCACGCTACATGTTCTAAACCTTGGGATAGAGGATCTAGGAAATGACCCAAACAGTCGACATTGAAAACACGGATAACGTGCTGAGTCGCCGAGATTCAAATGCTGAAACCCAGCAAATGTTGCGACAACGATTTGAAACTCAACCAGATTTAATGCCTGCACAATTGGCCAGTGAGTTAGGGATTGCTGAGCTTGAGGTGGTTACCGCCTTACCTCAAGCGCAGCGAGTGTTTTTACCTTTGGCCCATATGGACGAGTTACTACAAAGCTTACCCGAGTGGGGTTCGTTAACTACCATAGTGATGCTTTCGGGCAGTGTATTTGAATTTAAAGGCGATTTTCCCCAAGGAAAATTTGCCCATGGCTACTACAACCTCTACAGCAAAGGGGATGGCTTACATGGCCATCTTAAATTGGATGGCATGCGGGCGATAGCCTTAATCAGCAGACCTTTTAGGGGCAGCGAGAGCCATTCAATTAACTTTTTTGGACCTCAGGGTGAGGTGGTATTTAAAGTTTATTTAGGACGTGACAAGCAAAGAGTGCTTTTTCCTGAGCAAGTGCACCGTTTTAAAGCGCTGGCCGCCTCCTTTGCTGATTAACATTGATGAACGTAATTTATTGAGGAAACCAATATGAAGCCTGAAACTTCCGAGCAAGAACAGCGTTTAAGAGACAAACTGTTACCTGAAATTGAGACCTTTAAACAGCAACGTAAAACCTTACAACTCGCCACCGTCGATACTGATGGTCAACCTAATGCCAGTTACGCGCCATTTGCATTAGCGGACGATGGTTTTTATATCTTGGTGAGTGATTTAGCGCGCCACGGCCATAATCTTAAACAGTCGACTAAAGTGTCTGTTATGCTGGTGGAGGATGAAGCTGAAGCCAAATCTGTATTCGCTCGCAAACGATTAACCTTTGATGCCATGGCTCAAGCGGTTGCACGTGATACGGCTTCGTTTAGCAAAGGAGTCAGCCTGTTATCTAAACGTTTTGGCGACATGTCGGATAATTTGGCGGCGCTGACGGACTTTAACCTGTACAAGTTAGCGCCACATCAAGGATTGTATGTCAAAGGCTTTGGCCAAGCCTTTAGTTTGACAGGCAGCGAACTGCTTGATGTGAACTGGAAGCGCGATGGTCACCACGGCACGCCAAAAACGCCTGAAGATATGCAGGTAGCTTAGATATCTGTGTTTTACACTCTGTGCTTTGATCTTGCCCTACTCAAGGCACAATCATAAACCCGCTATCAATGCGGGTTTATTTTTGGCTTTTATATTCTTAGCCTTGAATTTTTGCTTTGCTAGCATCACTTTGGTTATCGTGTGCGCTTTCTTGTGTGCTCAGTTCATTGTCATTTGTGCTAAGTTGAATGACAAATAAAGCCGAAGGATAACAAGAGTGAACAAACCGCTCATAGAGCCCACCGATTCGAGCATTCCACCTCTTCGACCATTATTGGAGTCCATTGTGTCTCAACAATCTTCACACACCTCGGTTCGCCAACGGGCAGTATTGCCATGGATTTGGCAATTTCTTAAGCCCTATCGTTTGCGAGTGGTTGCGGCGATTGTATTTTTATTGATCGGTTCTTTGGCCTGGTTATCTCTCGGCCAAGGCGTGCGGCTGATGGTGGACGAAGGTTTTATTAAGGATAATGCCCAGCGACTGAATGAAATTATTCTATTGGTGCTGCTGATCACCGCAGTGAGTGGCACTGCGGTGTTTTGCCGTTTTTATCTGATGACATGGCTTGGGGAGCGTGTCAGTGCCGATATTCGGCTTGCAGTTTATAATCAATTACTTAAATTATCTCCGGCATTTTATGCCAAGGTGCGCACTGGTGAGGTGATTTCACGTTTTACCGCCGATTCAACCTTACTGCAAACCGTTGTCGGTTCGAGTCTCTCTATGGCACTGCGCTCTGGCGTGACGGTTATTGGTGGGCTGGCGATGATGGGGATCACCAGCGTGAAGATGACACTGCTCGTGCTACTGGCCGTGCCTTTGGTGTTGGGGCCTGTCGGTTTCTTTGGCCGAAAAGTGCGAACCTTAGCGCGCGAAAGCCAAGATAGGGTGGCGGATTTGGGGGCTTATGTGGATGAAACCTTGCATGAGATCCACACTGTGCAGGCCTATGGCCATGAGGATAAGGACCGCAGCCTGTTCAATGGCCGTGTCGAAGATGTGATGACCGCCGCCAGCGGCCGCATTCGTTACCGCGCGCTGCTGATTTCTTCAGTGATGTTCCTCAGTATTGCTGCCATTGCGCTAGTGACTTGGGTCGGCGCCCACGATGTGATGTCAGGTAAGATGACGGGCGGCGAACTCTCAGCCTTTATGTTTTATGCCGTGATGGTGGCAGGCGCGGTTGCGACCATTAGTGAAGTGGTCGGGGAAATCCAACGCGCCTCGGGCGCCGCAGAACGCTTAATCGAATTAGCCGAAACTGAGGTCGATATTCCGGCGCCACTGGTGCCTAAAACTCTGCCAGATAAAGTATGCGGCGAGCTGCAACTGCAACAACTTAACTTCCATTATCCCGAGCAAACTCAGTTAGTGCTCAGCGACTTAGACCTTGTAATAAATGCCGGCGAGCGGGTGGCTTTGGTCGGCCCGAGTGGTGCCGGCAAGAGCACGCTATTTCAGTTATTACAGCGGTTTTATGTGCCTTCATCGGGCAGTATCTTATTGGATGGGATTGATATTGCTGAGCTTTCACCAAAGGATTTGCGGGCGCAGTTTGCGCTGGTGCCGCAGGACTCAGTGATTTTTGCCACCAGTGTGCTGGAAAATGTGCGCTATGGCCGCGTTGATGCCAGCGAGCAGGAAGTGATTGATGCCTGTATTGCGGCCCGTGCCCATGAGTTTATCAGTGAATTTAATGAAGGTTATCAAACCTATTTGGGTGAGCGTGGTGTGCGTTTATCCGGTGGGCAAAAACAACGCATTGCCATTGCGAGGGCTATTTTAGCCGACAGGCCCATCCTATTACTCGATGAGGCCACCAGTGCACTCGATGCCTTGAGTGAGCAAAAAGTGAAGCAGGCGCTTGATGAGTTAATGGCGGGCAAAACTACGCTGATCATCGCCCATCGGCTTGCAACCGTAATTAATGCCGATCGAATTATTGTGTTTGATAAGGGGCGAATTGTTGCCAGTGGTAAGCATCAAACTCTAATGCAAACCAATGCCTTATATCGAGAGTTTGCCAGTTTGCAGCTGCTAACGGATGAGGTTAACCCATTGAGCGAGTAAGACTTGGATTTAAAAAGGCTTAAATAAAACCCCAGAGTGCTACTTGGGGTTTTGTTTTGGATTTAAGACTGCTCAAATTACTGATGTTTACACAAGTTTAAGGCTGATTTTTAAGCTCTCTGCGCAGAATTTTACCCACGGTACTCTTAGGTAGCTGCGGCATAAATTCAATCAACTTAGGTAGCTTGTAGGCAGTGAGTTGCTCGCGGCAGAAGTTGATGATGGTGGTTTTCATCAGTTCAGGGTCTTGGCTGTCATCCTTGAGCACGATACAGGCTTTGACTGCTTCTCCAGAGTGCTCATCCTTTACGCCAACTACGGCGCATTCGATGATATTTGGGTGGCTAGCAAGCACGTTTTCGACTTCATTAGGATAGACGTTAAAGCCAGAGACAATAATCATATCCTTTTTGCGATCAACGATTTGATGGAAGCCTTCCTCGTTCAGAATCGCAATATCCCCCGTTTTAAAGAAACCATCAGCCGTCATCACATTAGCCGTTTCTTGGGGATTATTCCAATAACCTAGCATCACCTGTGGGCCACGGGCGGCGAGCTCACCGGCTTCCCCTTGCGCGACTTCATTACCGTTTTCGTCTAACAGTTTGACCTCAGTGCCGAGAACGGGCTTACCGATAGTGCCAATCTTTTGATATCCCGGTGCATTGAGCGAGATCACTGGCGAGGTCTCGGATAAGCCATAACCTTCACTGATGGTATTGCCTGTGGTTTGCTGCCATAGATTGGCTGCGGCAGCGGTCAGCGCTGTACCGCCAGAAATAGTGATTTTTAAATGACTGAAATCCAGCGCTTTAAATTCAGGTTGATGACACAAGGCGACAAATAAGGTGTTAAGCCCTGCAAAACCGGTGAAGGGGTATTTCGCCAGCGTCTTGATTAAGCCATTAATATCACGGGGATTTGGGATTAATACCGAGCAACCACCACATTCAAAATACAGCACCAAGTTCACCATAAAGGCGTAGATATGGTAAATCGGCAGTGGCGCGACAAAGGTATCTTCCCCTTCGGTGATAACACTGCCGATGCGGGATTTTACCTGCGCCGCATTGGCGAGCATATTACCGTGGGTCAGCATTGCGCCCTTAGAAAGACCCGTTGTGCCACCGGTATATTGCAGCGCGGCTAAATCGCCTAAGGCGGGCATAAAGCGCGTAAACGGTAGCTCTGCACCTTGTTTTAATACGTGACAGAATTCGACATTTTTAAGCCCCGTTTTGGGCTGAACTTGCGGATCGATAAGATCTAACGGGTGGGTCGAAATCACCAATTCAATTGGTGTGGTTGCAACCACTTTGGCGAGGGTTGGCAACAGATCTGACAATACCACTAAGGCCTTAGCGCCTGAGTCATTAAACTGATGGATAAGCTCACGTTCAGTATAAAGCGGGTTAGTGTTGACGAGAATCAGGCCTGCTCGTAGTGCGCCATAGGCGGCGATGACGAATTGGGTAATATTGGGTAATTGAATCGCGATCCGATCGCCAGGTTTTAGGTTAGTGTTATTCTGCAAATAGGCGGCAAAATAGCGTGAATCGCGTTCTATCTCATTGAAGCTACTGCTTTTACCTAAGCAAGCATATGCGGTTTTATCGCCAAAGCGTTGGCTAGTGCGTTCGATTAAGTCTATGAGTGAAGAGTATTTGCCAAGTTCGAGTTGTGACTCTTGATCGTATGCCATGCCTAACTACCTCAAATCGGTTTAGTCGTTATTATTATTTTAAAATCAAACGAGTGTTTAGATTAGAAGGATTCAACCTATAAGGTCAATGTTTATCGCCAAATAATTCTATCCAAAGATTGCTACTATCTTTATGTTAAAAATAGTGTTTTTACTCTATATGGGCGGAGTAGAGTTAAGTCTTTATTAACTCGGGTATATTAGGGCGTGTTGATGTTTTAGGGGCATTTTTATAGCAATTGTTAGCTGAATTGGGGGAAAGAAAAGGGCGCGCAATAGGATGTGGCCATTTTAAAAACCAATAAGACGCTCAATCGATGGCGTCTTATTGGTTGTCTACGGCTAAATGGGAGCATTGAGGCTATGAATTAAGGGCTAAAGAAGCCGGTTTCTTGGCTGACGCTTTGTTTGGGTTCGCTGACATCAGTTACCGAGAATTCGATAAGTTTGCGTCCCGCAGGGATTGCATCCTTATCGGCTAACACTGTCACGGGGTAATCTGCTTGTTCACCCGCCGCGAGGGTGATTACCGAGTTGGCAATTAAGCTGAATGGCATTTCGCTGTTGACCGCGAGTTGGTATTGCTTGGTTTGTTGAGTCTTGTTACGGATCTTCAGCTGGTAGGTATTTTCAACTTTATTATCGGCGGTTTCGCGGTACAGACTCTGTCTGTCGCGAATGACGTTAAGCTGAATCTCACTGCGACTGGAGAGATCTAAACCTATCACAACCAACATAATAACAACGGCAGCGCCGTAACCTAAAAAGCGTGGCGAGCGCAAATTGGAATGGGCGACACCTTTTAATTCATTCTCGCTAACATAGCTAATTAGGTTTTGTTTGTAGTCGAATTTTTGCATGGTTTCATTACAGGCATCGACACAGGCGCCGCAGTTAATGCACTCGTATTGAAGGCCTTGGCGAATATCAATCCCCGTCGGGCAGACCTCAACACATAAGTTACAGTCAACACAATCACCGAGTTCGGTTTGTTGCTTGCGTTTACGGGGGCCGCGTGCTTCGCCGCGTGTGGCATTATAGGTCACGGTTTTGGTGTTGGCATCGAACATCACGGCCTGAAAGCGCGCATAAGGACAGCAGTGTAAGCACATTTGTTCGCGCATCCAGCCAGCGTTTAAGTAAGTGCAAATCGCGAAAAACCATACCCAGCAGGTTGTCCAAAAGCCGGCGTTGCCAGTAAAAATATCCAAGTAGAGTTCACGGGCTGGGATGAAGTAACTGATAAATCCACAGCCAGTAATCAAGGCGGCTAATCCCCACAGGCTGTGTTTGAGCGTTCTTTTACTGAGTTTACTCGCAGACCATGGCGCCTTATCGAGCAACTTGCGTTTATTGCTGTTACCCTCAATTTGGCTTTCGAGCCAGACAAACATAAAGGTCCACGCGGTTTGTGGGCAAAGATAGCCGCACCAGACCCGTCCCCAAAACACGGTTATAAAAAAGAGGCCAAAAGCCGCGGCAATAAACACCCAAGCGAGTAAGGTGAAATCCTGTGGCCAGAGCGTGAGGCCAAAAAAGAAGAATTGTTGCTGACTCACATCCAGCAGTATCGCTTGCCGACCATCAAATGAAATAAACGGCAGTGCAAAAAACAGCAGTACTAACAGGCTATTCATTGTGGTTCTGAGACGCTGAAAATAGCCTTTCTGCTCTCGGAAATGAATCTGGTCACTGCTTTTGTGTGCAGGCTTATCTTCCGCCTGGATATTTTTTACCGGGATAAATTGCTCGGCAGAGGGATGTTTGGCGTTCTCTCTGTGTTGGGTGTCACTCTTGGGCATATGCTGTCCTAACGGCTTAAATAAGATTCGGCTCCCTATAGCAAGCGTTAGGCCAAAATAATTTGCATTTAACTATTTGATATTTATTGATTTAAATTAGATTGGTTTTTATGTGTGTCGCGATATATCGTCAATTGGCGATATATCGCGTTTTTGAGACTATTCATCATTAGTGATTTGACGTGTAATCCCGAGCTTCTTCATTCGCGATCTGAGGGTACTTGGCGGGACGCCGAGTACACTGGCTGCGCCGTTTGCGCCCGAAATACGCCAGTTCAGCAGTTTTAATGTTTGCTCAATATGCTGTGCTTCTGCCTCGGCCAAGGTTTGTAATGGTGAAGCCGCGGTTTGAGTCTGTAGGTGATTCGTGGGCATGGCATGGATATGTAAAATATCCGTTTGAGATAATATAGCCTCACGCTCAAGGATATTCTGCAATTCGCGTACATTACCAGGCCAGCTGTAGGCCATTAATTTTTTTAGGCCTTTTTGACTTACCCCTCGGATTTTTTTACCCAGCTTACGGTTAAGGGAGTGCAGTATATGGCTGACAAGCTCGGGCATATCCTCCAGTCTCGCCCTGAGCGGTGGCACTTGGATTGGGAAGACATTCAAGCGGTAATAGAGATCCATTCGAAATAAGCCCTGTTCAACGCGTTTGAGTAAATCATGATGACTGGCGGCGACTAAGCGAATATCGACCTTGATGGTTTCGCTGCCGCCGAGTCGCTCAAAGGATTGCTCTTGGATCACTCGCAGTAACTTAGATTGCGCCTCCAAACTTAATTCGGCCACCTCATCGAGAAACAGTGTACCTTGATGGGCGAGTTCGAAGCGGCCCTTGCGCTGTTGAGTCGCACCCGTAAAGGCGCCTTTCTCATGGCCAAACAACTCACTCTCTAACAGTGAGGCTGAAAATGCCGCGCAGTTAACGCTGATCATGGGCTTATCTTTGCGGCGACTCAGTTGATGTAAGTTGCGGGCAACCAGCTCTTTGCCTGTGCCATTCTCGCCACAAATCAATACGGTACTGTCGGTATTGGCCACCATATGCAGTTGCTGGATCATATGGCGGATCACCGCGCTACTGCCCGAAATATCCACATCGCCGGTCTTATCGGCTAACTCGGCTTGGAGATAATGATTCTCGCTGGCCAGTTGCTCCGACAGAGCTTGAACCTGTGCTAAAGCCTGGCGTAGCGACTGCTCGGTTTGTTTTTGAATACTAATGTCGCGAAATATCGCGACTACACCGATAAGTTTGTTGTCCCGATAGACGGGCGTAGAGCTGTAATACACAGGAAAGCTGCTGCCATCCTTACGCCAAAACACATCGTGGGTAATTTCCCTTGCAATCCCATCCTTTAAGGTGTTGTAGATGGGGCAATCTTCCTGGGGATAATGACTGCCATCCGCATGGCTATGATGATGGCAATTATGGATATTTTTGCCGAGTAACTCTTCATTCTTCCAGCCCGTCATGCGCTCGGCGGCGGGATTGATAAAGACAGCATTACCATTTAAATCAAACCCATAAATGCCTTCACCCACGGCATTGAGTAGTAACTGATTTTCTGGCAGAAAATGTTTATCCAAGGGCATTACGGCGGGCTGTGTTGATGTCATTCCGTTGATTCCTTAATACGAATGAGTGCCCAGAGTATAACCCCTTGAGTCGTCTCGCGATATATCGCGAGTTGCTTTGTCATGTTTGAATAGAATGGTTTAGAGGCTAGCTTAGAGGTCTGACCATTAACTTGTTGATAATAAAAAGCTTATATTTTAATCAATAGAAAGTTTTATTTAGTACTGGCTTAAATTGCTAAATTGTTATAAAAATGTTTCATAAATATTATTGGCGAGGTTGAAATAGACCAGTACGCTTACCCTTATATGGGAATATGCATTACTTCGCTAAGATATTTATTTAAGTAACTCGCTAGTTATAAAACTATTTTTATAGTGTTTTGGGGTTAGACGGCTGTTGAGAGTACGGAGTGATTTTCTGCCCACCTTTCCGGAAAATTGCTTTCTACTGATTTGAAGTGTGCAAAAAGGCTGCGATGCAGCCTTTTTTATTGCGCTCTCAATACTCCATTTTTGAAGATTAAGCCAAATAAGCAAAATAGATTACAAGGCTTTAGCCTGGGCTAAGCCATTAAGCACGGCATCGATGGTGAGTTTAGACGGTAGTACTATGCCGTTAGGCGCCCTTGGACCATAGACCTTATTGTAAGGTGTACCCGGTACTCCTTCATGTTGCATGTAGTTCGCGATGGTGGAATCGGCTTCGCTCCAATTTCCCTGCATCAAAATAATCTTGTCGGCCATCAGTGCATTCACCACTTGCTCCCTATGGGTGACTTCAGCCTTATTGGTTTGGCAAATGCTGCACCAGTCTGAGGTGATATCCACAAACACTGTGTAGCCTTGGGCGACCAGTGGGGCGATTTTTTCGGGGGCCAGCGTGCGCCACTGTAGCTTTTGATAGGCTTGATAATCTTCGCCTTTATGCACAAAACCGATAATTCCGCCTAGGCCAACGGCGAAAAATCCCAATACAAAAATCACCGCCAGTGGAATGCGCTTACCTTTGCTACGTTGCCAGATTAACAGACCAATCGCGCCCACAAGTAATGCGAGAATGACCAGACTGATGAGAGTGATAGTGCCCATAGATGCCTGCATAAGTTTCCGATAATCCATTCTATCTTAGCGGCTAACAGCTTAAATCTGCGTGAATTTATGTTTTAAAAGCCGATTAAACCTTTGACGCATTCAGTTGCAATTGTGCTTTTGCGCCGAGTGCGCAGTCTTTGTAAGCTGGTGCACTAATAAAAAGACCACAAAATAATGACTACAGAAGGGAAGGATAATTGATGCGAGTGCTAAATAAAAAGTCAACGCCCGCAGGGCTAACATGGGCAAGTATGTTGCTGCCCTTGTTATTTACTGTGTCCATGGTCGGCCATGCCGAGCCTGCTCAAAAAGGCGAAGCCAAAGTGGATAAGTTAGTGCCAGAGGTGGTGACCACTAAGCATAAAATGACGATTCAAAATCAGAAGATCAGTTATCAAGCCATTAGTGGGGAGACCATTTTAGAGGATGATAAGGGTGAGCCTCAGGCCAGTATTTTTTCTATTACTTATTTAAGGGATGATGTGCAGGACAGCAGTAAACGCCCAGTCACGTTTATTTTTAACGGTGGCCCAGGTTCAGCCTCGCTTTGGCTGCACATGGGACTCTTTGGGCCCAAACGCGTGATTGTGCCCGGTGATGCCAAAGATGATGGTGCGGCACCTTATCGGATTGAAGCTAACGATTACTCATTACTCGATGAATCTGACTTAGTGTTTATCGATCCTGTGGGTACCGGTTTTAGCCGCGCCCTGGGTGAGAAGAAAGGCACCGATTTTTGGGGCGTAAAAGAAGATGCCCAATCCATTGCCGAGTTTATCCGCCGTTGGTTGATTGAACATAAGCGTTGGAATTCGCCCAAATACCTTGCCGGTGAAAGCTATGGTACGACGCGAGCCGCGGCATTAGTGGATGAACTCCAAGGCGGCTGGACCGATATCTCTGTCAATGGCGTGATGCTGATTTCATCGATTCTCGACTTTAGTCACGCTCGCTATCAACCGGGCAACAACCAACCCTACATTGGTTTTTTACCGACCATGGCGGCGACTGCGTTTTATCATAACAAAGTCAGTGATGCCGATAAGGCCTTGGGGCTCGAAGCATTTGTCGAACAGGCGCGTCAATTTGCTATAAAGGATTACGCCTTAGCCCTATTACAGGGCAGCCGTTTAGCGCAAAGTGATTATCAAGCTGTACGCAAACAGTTGGCGCGATTTACGGGCTTGAGTGAGTCCTACCTCGACAGAGTAAATTTACGGGTGAGTGCGAGTCGCTATACCAAGGAATTGCTCAGGGATCAGGATTTGACCATCGGGCGGTTAGACAGTCGCTATACTGGCAAAGATTACGACAGTGGCGGTGACTCGACCGATAACGACCCGTCAGGATATGGTATTGATGGTGCTTATACAGCGGCTATCCATCAATATCTGTATGAGGATTTAGGGGTTAAATTATCACGCCCCTTCAACGTGCTTTCCACCGATGTTAACCGTGGCTGGAACTGGAATATTAGCGGTAAACAAATGCATTATGTGAATGTGGCACCCTATTTAGGACAGGCGCAGCGCGAGAATAAAGACTTGCGTATTTTTGTCGGTAACGGATATTTTGATTTCGCAACGCCCTTCTTTGCGACTGAAAATACCTTTGCCGATAACGGCATTGATAATAGCCGCGTCACTATGCATTACTACAAGGCGGGTCATATGATGTATGTAGAGCCTGCATCGCTTGCGCAACTGGTGCAAGATATTCGCGCTTTTTATCATCCCAACGGGGTGAAATGAGAGTGACCGTATTGCTAGGCCAGTGTTAAACTGCCACTCCTGTGAAGGCCCTTTTGAGGGCCTTTTTATGCTTTAAAGGGGTGAAAATGAGCTTTAGTACTTGGTTGGGACTATTGGCGATTTGTTGTTTGGGCGCTATGTCCCCTGGGCCGAGTTTGGCGATGGTCGTGCGTCATACCTTAGGCGGTGGTCGCGGGAAAGGGATTGTGTGTGCTTGGGCGCACTCGATTGGCATAGGGGTCTATGCGCTAGTCACGCTACTTGGTCTTGCGGTAATGCTGAAAAATGCGCCTTTGGTTTTTAATGGGATAGCGATTTTAGGCGCGCTCTATCTGGCATGGATGGGGCTCCAAGCATTACGCTCAAACGGTGGCATGCAGGCAAAACTTACGGCGGGGGAGGCGACGGATACGCTCACGGCGGCGCGCGATGGTATCGCGATTTCCCTGTTCAATCCTAAGATTATGCTGTTCTTTTTAGCGCTGTTTAGCCAGTTTGTGATGGTTGCAGATAGTTTTACAGGTCAAGCACTTATAGTACTAACACCACTGGTAGTTGATGGGCTATGGTACACCTTAATTGCGTTAGTGTTATCCCATTCGAGTATATTGCCTAAGTTGCGGGAAAAAGCGGGCTTGATTGATAAACTTTCTGGTGTGGTATTGATTCTGCTGGCAATACGGGTGCTGTATAGCCTCTATGTGTAGTTGTTCACTATTTTTTGAGCATATAACTCGGATTGCCCGCCAAATAGCTAGTACCGCTAAAATTAGGTTTAACGCATCTGACGGCGCCATCTAACATTGCTAATTCTTGAAATTCTGAAGTAAGAAATAGCTTTATGTGGCAATGGAGATCTTGGGATTCGTGCTTAAATACTGCCAGCAGATTCTCAGGGCTACCAGCTTGTTGATAAACTTTGGTTAGGTGATATTGATGTGCGCTTAATGTTGATTGTGATATAAGCGCATCACCCAAATTCACAATAAACCACTCACATGTTGAAAGCATAATAATTTACCTTACTTGAACTCGGGGTAACGAGTGTCGAAAAAATCTAAATTTAACAAACTAAATCAATGCTATAAGTGATTTTTTTGAAGATAAAAATATTTTCTTTCTGACTGAATGCGCAGATTTTTGTGTATATCAAGGCGCTCAGTCGTACGGCATCGCGAGCTATGGTTAGACAGACCAACGCACAGAGGCCCGAAAAGATGCCTATTCAGCGGCTCTACTTATCCCGAGCTCAGGTTACCTCGTTAGCGCTGCTCAGTCTAAAATCTTTTAGCTGAATAAATGGTTTATGGGGCGTAACGTCACATTGGTCTGAGATTCGTTACCACACCTCATCTGACTATATCGCTAGTGCGGCTTTTAGCGTTGTAATTTCAGTGGGTGTTAGCGGTCGCATTTCTCCCTCTGGTAGAGTGTTTGTTGCTGCTTTGCTTTCTGTACAATTATCTTCGCTTACTGTTTCAAGGCTGAGTGTCATTAAGGCCACTCGCTGTAAATCGATAACCTTATAACCTAAGGCGCTGGACATCCGCCGAATTTGCCGATTTAAGCCTTGGATCAGCACTATTTCAAATTTATCTTCACTAAGCCTACGAACTTTACAGGGGAGAGTATCTACCTCTTTGTACTTTACGCCGCTGGCCATTAGCTTAATAAACTCATCGGTGAAGGCCCTCTCTAGCTGCACATGATAGGTTTTACTGTGGGCAAAACTGGGGTGCATCAGTTTGTGGGTGAGTTCGCCATCGTTAGTGAGCAGCAATAATCCGCGGGAATCCTTATCTAATCTGCCGACGGGGTAGAGTCTTGGTGTTGGTGGCAGTAAGTGGATCAAGCTGGATTTATCGTCTTTGAGTAAACGGCAATCTGTACCTACGGCCTTATTGAATAGCCAATAGGTAGGAGTTTCGCTGCCTAATACAGGCTTTGCATCCAAGCAAATACTATCAAGGCATTGACCATCTGCATCGAGCTGGACTGGGTCGTGATGTGTGGCAATCTTACCATTTCGCGTAATGCGTCCTGCCTCAATTAAACGGCAGGCTTCTCGGCGTGAACTGATGCCACATTGGGCAAGGTATTTAGCTAGACGCATAAATGATTAAGTTAAAACGGGTGATGGACTTGGGCGCGATAATACAGGATTTTGGATAAACGACGCATCGCAAATGCAAGGCTTAAGCACCAAATAATATTGAGGTTCGTTTGCAGCCACATATTGGCACTAACCAAACAGAAATGATTGTCTATATCACAGGGCGGAAAATCCAGTTGGCTCCAATCCAGTTGTAAACTCAGGCTAATAGCGCTGATAAAACTTAATAAACTCAAGTAAAACAAGGGCCTTGGGCAGATAAGTTTAGGAACGACTCCGGCAATAATCACTAAGGCATGCAAGGTTAGCGTGCTTAAGAGATAGCTAGTGGAAACCAGTCTATGCATGGTTAAAAAGTTAATCGGAAAAATGCCCATCAAAATCACCGAAGTGCCAACCCAAACTCCTGTGAGTGCAATATATTGGCTAAAGCTATCGAGCTTGAGTAAGTACAGCCCAGCCATAGAGATCAGCATGCAAATCCCTGCGGCCAATAATCCTAAATTAAACACATAGGCAAGGGGCGAGTGGGTATAGTCCCCTAAAAAATCGGCGCGGATAAATAGGGCGCTAACGCCCATGGTTTGGTATTGTCCATACAGAGCAACCATCACTCCTATCGCACTGAGCAGTGCGGCTCCCACAATCAACCAAGTGATTAGGCGATGTAAATCGTAAAAACTGGGTTCACGCTGTCTTGGATTCATTTGGCTTTTAATGAATAGTGGTGTGGGTTAAGGGGCAAGGTTGAATAATCGGGTGTAACTTGCCTGAATCCCTTCATGAAGGCAAGTATTCTAAATAGCGCTGCATTTAACCTTTAAAACAAAGGGAGCCAGTCAAGTGGCTCCCTTTGTTTTGTGTTGCTTTCAATAAACCTTGTGATACTTAACTACATCAGTGGCGTTTACGGAAAATGACAATTGCAATGGCTACTGCTGCGAGGATCATGCAATACCATGCATAGGACACGGCTGCTAGCGGTGTGATGCTAAATGTCGAGGCGATTAACAGCGCTTGTGCACCATAGGGTATTAACCCTTGGATAATACAGGCAAAAATATCGAGTACACTGGCAGCTCGTTTAGGTGTTACGCCGTGTTTTTCTGCGAGATCTTTCGCAATGTCACCAGTGACAACAATCGACACCGTATTGTTAGCAACGCAGCTATTGGTCACGGCTACAATTCCCGCCATCCCTAATTCGGCCGCGCGGCATGAGGCTTCGCCTTGAGCTTTTGAGAAACGGGTGATGAGCTTTTCAATCTGTTTGCTCACAAAGGCTAAACCACCTTGTTGCTGCATCAGCGCGGCTAAACCACCGACTAACATCGACAGGATAAAAATTTCCTGCATATTGCTAAAGCCCGCGTAGATATCCTTACCAAATTGGATCACGCCATAGTCCATCGTCAGCAAACCAGTGGCTCCCGCAAGCAGTATGCCTAAGGTTAAGACGACAAACACGTTTAGCCCTGCAACTGCTAATACTAGAATCGTCAGGTAAGGAATCACCTTAATAAAGTCGATATCTTGAGCGGCTAGATCGGCTTGGCCTTGTCCTGCGATGACAAAGGCAACAAAGGTCAGCAGTGAAGCTGGGATAGCAAAAATCAGGTTCTCGCGGAATTTATCTTTCATATCACAGCCTTGAGTTCGAGTGGCCGCAATCGTGGTATCCGAAATAATTGAGAGGTTATCACCAAACAGGGCGCCAGACATCACGGCACCTGCCATCAGGGCATAATCAATTTGTGCCTGGTCGGCAACGCCTAAGGCGATAGGTGCCACGGCGGCGATTGTACCCATAGAGG
This sequence comes from Shewanella sp. MM_2022_3, assembly GCF_022557375.1. Lineage (NCBI taxonomy): Bacteria > Pseudomonadati > Pseudomonadota > Gammaproteobacteria > Alteromonadales > Shewanellaceae > Shewanella > Shewanella sp. MM_2022_3. Next base: position 6,821 of record NZ_JAKZGV010000061.1, on the reverse strand, counting down.
TACCCATGGCCGTTGCAATAAAGGCGGCAATCACAAAAAAGCCTGGCAGTAATAGGTTTGAGGGAATAAGAGATAAACCTAAGGCTACGGTTGCATCGACACCGCCAGTGGCTTTCGCTACCGCCGCAAAGCCGCCAGCCAGCAAGTAAATTAAACACATGGCAATAATATTGCTATGGCCAATTCCACCAATAAAGGTATCAATGGCTTGATTTAATTTTTGCTTTGATAACACCAAAGCCAGAATAATGGCCGGCAAAATAGCAATCACACTCGGTAATTGATAGAAAGCAAAGTCCACACCTTGGCTTTGGAAATAGACGCCTGCGCCAATAAACAGACTTAAAAAAACGAATAAGGGTAACAGGGCAACAAATGATGCCGGGTTACTCGGTGCAGTGGTTTGGGTTGATTGACTCAATGTAATTTCTCTTTTACTCGGCGGGTTGTCTGCGTGCTCCTTGGCAGTCAAACTCGCTCTAAATCTATGTCGCCTTGGCATCATATCCTAGCAACTTGGTGCCAAGCATATTGGATTGCCAATTTACTGTCAATCTAGACGTCTAGATGTTTTTACTTCCGTTGTAATCTGTTCGTTAAAAAGAGGTTTAAATCGTGGTTTGTCTTAATTTTTAATCTTAATAAACAGTATATTAAAACTATTCTATTAATGATTTACTGGTTGTTGTTAGCCAATGCTAAATGTGGATTACTCAGTAATATAGCAATAGGGGGCTATTTCTTCCTCCACCGCTGATACAGTTTAGTGGATCTTAAGTTGGTGTACGATTCGGTGTTGTTAGGTTTTCTGTTGTTTTTGACACGGTACTACGTGCTGAGAGTGTGAGGAGTTATGTTAGTTTTTAACATTTTAATTTTGCGGGTATCTTTTCGCATAACATACTAAGGCCACTCTTGCTGTTAGTAACCAGATGCGGTAAAACGGTGATCCTTCATCCACACCTCACATAGCCAGCAGCATCGTGATACGAAGAGCTAAGCCATTACTGGGCACGTTAATTGAAATTGCAGTCGAATCGGTAGTTGAAGAACCCAGCCAACCAACACTCGATGAGCAAGCCATTCAAGCTGCGATTACTGCGGCTTTTTCTCGCATTGCACAAATTGGACGTTTATTAAGTTTTCATCAGCAAGATAGTGAGTTAAATCTTCTAAACCGTCAGCCTGGCCATTGGGTCACCCTAAGCCAAGATAGTCTAAGGGTATTTAAATTAGCCAAGTGGTTTGGTAAAGCTAGCGACAACTTATTTAATTGCACCATTGGTGGTGAAATGATGTCTCGCGGGGCGTTACCTTGCTACCTTGGTATGCCGCTACTTTTGCAGGGCGATTGGCAAGATATTGAAATTAAAGGGAACCAAGCGCGGTTAGCTCGGCCATTAATTGTTACTTTTGACGGTATCGCCAAGGGGTATGCGGTTGATATGGCAGTAAGTGAGTTACGTCGTGCAGGGGTTTCTGGTGGTTGGGTCAATGCGGGAGGGGACTTGCGAGTATTTGGTTCTGCCTCCTTGGATGTGCTTTGTCGAGGCTCAAATGGATTAAGCCAGAAGATAACAGTCCGCAATATGGCTCTGGCAAGCTCACGAGTTTCGCAGCAATTGAGCCTAGGTTGTCCAGCATTATTACTGCCGACAGGTAATGTCGATATGATGAGCTTTGATGCGTCTAATGAGCGTGTTGTTAGCGTTCAAGCGCCTTTCGCATGGCGTGCAGATGCACTAACCAAGGTGGCTGGTTATCTTTCAGCTAAAGCTGCAAAAGATAAAATTAATCAGCTCGGCGGCCAGTTAGTCTGTTAACCGTTATATTTAAACATGCTCGGTACCAGGGCGGTGTGGTTGACGTGCCGCAGTTTGATGTACCTATCGGGTTGTTTTCTTCAAGCCATTGTTTTAAATAAAAACTGGCCAATCCTTTTGGGCTTGGTCAGTATCTCAAATGCCTCTCTTTAAGCGACTTTAAAGCGCGAGACTTCTTTTTGTAGATTGCTACAAATGGCTCGGGTATTGACCACTATTTGCTGTGTTTCTTGGATCACTATATTGCAATATCTTGTTTTATCAGACAGTTCAGTCAAGTTACGATTGATTTCCTCAGTGACGTGGGTTTGTTCTTCTGTTGCGGTCGCGGTTTGAGTCGACATCTCACTGACTTTAGAAGTGGAATTTAGGATCTGATCTAAGGCATCTTGTGTCTGACTGGCAAGGGTAACCGTCGAATGGGTGAGGCTGGCGCCTGATTCAATACTCTTCACCGCATCATTAACGCCCCGCTGCAATTCTTCGATCATGCTCTGAATATCTTGAGTCGACGTTTCGGTACGACTCGCCAGAGTACGTACTTCATCGGCGACCACCGCAAAACCACGCCCTTGTTCACCAGCACGAGCAGCCTCAATGGCAGCATTAAGAGCGAGCAGATTAGTTTGCTCCGCAATTGAGCGGATCACATCCAGTACCGAGGCAATGTTAGCGGAGTTGACGGAGAGCTTTTCGATAACAGCGACTGCATTTTTAACCGATTCAGACAATTGCTGAATATGATGCACCGATTGCGTGAGGATTTTTTTCCCCTCAATAGTCTGATCATTGACCTTAGTGATTTCGGTAGCAGTATGCAGGGCGTTGCTGGCCACTTCCCTTACCGCGGCACTCATTTCATTTACGGCTGTAACTATGGTGTCGACAAATTGTTCCTGCTCGTGGCTGATCCCTATGGTAGTAGCTGATTTAGTCGCTAGGTTTTCAACAGTATGGCTCACATCTTTGGTTTGGCTGATAATGGCGATTACCATCTGTTGCAGCTGGGCAACGAACAAGTTAAAAGCATTGGCCAGTTCGCCAATTTCATCTTGGCGAGTGATAGGAATTCGTTGGGTTAAGTTGCCATCGCCATCGACTATGTCATTAATTCTATTAGTAATGTCTTGAATCGCGTTGACAATAATCTTAGGGCCAAAGTAGGCAATCACGAGGGCGACAATAGCGACAAGCGTAGCTATCGTAACTGACATTTGAGTTTGGGCTGTAGCCTGCTCGGTGGCTTGTAAATCCAGTTCTTTAACGCGATTGTCGGCGGCTTCACCTGCGGCATTGTAGATGTTTCTTAGGGCTTTAAACTCTTTTTTGGATTTGCTTTCGTGTAGTTGTCTTGCTAGGTCGAACTGACTATTTTTTACTGCATTTATCACGTCAGATGAGGCTTGATACCAGAGCGAAAACTGTGCTTCAAAGCCATTGGTGGATTGCAATACTTGGGCATGATCCTGCAAGAGTTTTTTAAACTCCCCCATTCGATCGCGAGCCTGATCGACATTCTCTTGCCAGTTATCTATTTCACTTTTACGGCTATCACTACCCAGATCGGATCTGAGTAACACTTCTTCACTTAGCTGTGCTTGGTAGAGATCGCGGTCAGCGTTGAGAATGGCTGAAATCGCAGGATTAAATAACTGACTAAACTCCTGCATTTGCTTAAGGGTTGAGCGGCTTTGCATAGCATCAGTAATTGCCATAACGATCAAGGCGGTCGCCATAATGGCAAACATCAGCGAAAACTTTACTCGAATACTATTAAACATAGGGTACTCCATAACGTACTGACAAAATTGCTTATTAAATAGCTTAGTCGCTATTTTGTGGTTTGCAGCAACAACAGAAAATTAAGGAGAATCATCGTAGGAAAGCCCCACTGATATGGGGCTATTGAGTCGATTTAATCAGCACAGGCGCTTAGGGCTGATATTTTAGGTTTGGGCTTTATCTGCACTAACATTACCCCCAAGATAACCATTGAACCGCCAAGGTAGTGATAAACGGCTAAGGTCTCATTTAAGATTATCGCCGCAAATATAGCCGCCAGAATTGGCATTAGATTGAAGAAAATACTGGTGCGTTCGGCGCCCAATTTGCTAATGCCATTAATCCACGCCCAAGGGGCGATGAGTGATGCGCCAAGGGCGGCGTACACAATAAGTGGTGCAGCTTGGCTGCTAATCGTGACGCTTGGCGCACTAAACAGCAGCGGAGTTAACATCAACACAGCGATAATGCCCTGAATATACACTGATTCCCACGTCGATATCGGTAGCTGCCAGCGTTTTAGCAGTACCCCATAAAGGGCGTACACAAACGCACTGATAAGTAATAATAAATCCCCCTCAGTAACCCCTATCGCCAGATTAGCCATATCCCCGTGGCTTAGCATAAACACTAAGCCCAGCAGTGAGATTAGGCTGCCAGCAAAAACTAATGGCGAGAGCCTTTGCTTGAGTAAAGGTACCGCTAAAAACAGGCTTATCATAGGTACTAACGAGTTGATTAATGCCATATTGGTGGCGGTTGTCGTCGCGGCGGCAAAATAGGCAAGGCTTTGGTTTAATACCATTCCTAAGGAGGCTAAGGTCGCTAATTTCGGTAGTAGAGGAATGATTGTTCTACGTTTTTTCAAGACGGTTTTGAGCATAAAAGGGGTAAGCACAAGCATGGCAAAAAACCAGCGATAAAAGGCAATGGCTTCAGGGGCGATAATTCCAAAGGAAAGTTTGTTAACAATGGCGTTACCCGCCCAAATCATTACGGCGAGTAGTGGAAATAAATACAACATAGGTCAGTCTTCATTGGGGGAAACGAGCCGATGCCTAGTGGCAAACGTGCTGTCATAGATAGTCGCTATTATTGCTGGTCTTTTATGATATAAATATTGCTTAAAAGACAATGTCAGTTCCTCGATAGACAACCACCGCATCAATCGATGTTTTGATTGGATGTAAAGTCGAGTTTTAGGAGTACGATGCACCCTGTTTACCATCCACTTAATTCTGAGCAAGCGCCAGTGGCAGATATTTTCTTCAACTATGAAGCCTTTCTGCCCAATACCATTACACCAAAACATAGCCACATTTGGGGGCAATTACAGCTGATCAGTGGTGGCATTATGGAGTTGCATGCGGCTGGACAACGATTTTTGTCGCCATCCCAATATGCGATTTGGGTGCCAGCAGGCGTAGAGCATGAGAGTTACACCCGCCGCAGTATCCATTATTGCTCATTGAATATTGTTACGAGTCGGGCGCAGGTTTTTCCTGATGAAACTTGTTTACTTGCGGTGACGCCGATAGCGCAGGCAATAGTGAACGATCTCCGCCAGCGGCAGGTGCGTGTTGCACAAACGGATGCGGATAAACGTTTGGTTGAGGTGTTAATTGACCAGTTAATCTTAGGTCAGGCGCAGCCACAATTTTTGCCTTCGAGTACAGATAAACTGTTGCAACCTATTTTGCAGCAACTTGAACTCGAGCCAGCCAGTCAAATAAGCCTTAAAAGCTGGGCGAGTGAATTACATACCACAGAACGCACACTCGCTCGGCGTTGCCAAGACCGCCTTGGAATGAGTTTTACTGAATTGCGTCAGCGACATAAGTTTATTTATTCGTTGCAATTGCTACGTGAAGGCTTATCAATCAAAGAAGTTGCCCTGACATTGGGCTATAACCAAACTTCACCCTATATTGTGATGTTTAAAAAATATGCTCAATACTCACCCGAGCAATATCGCCGCCAGCTGGCATAAAAATAGGGCGCGGCTATTGCCGCACCCTATGTCATAAAAGAGAGGATTTAAGGGATTTTTATAACAGGCATTAATCGGAGGCTTTTTGGCGATTCCGCTTATCCTGTCGCTTCTCTTTTAAGGTTTTCATCGGCGGTTTTTTCGCTTTTTCTTTACTCATGGAAAATACTCCTAACTAAAATGAGATTAAGTAAAGTCAAACTATCGAGTGTAGCGCCGCATTCTCACCGACAGTTAGTTCAAATTAATCTATCGATAAATTTGAATAATTTAAAGCATTCTGAGCGAGATAAAACACTTTGACCTCTTTATGGTTTCTACATAAGCGCTGCCATACTTAGTAAGTTTTTAAGAGGAGTAAGTGTTAGCTCTCTGCTATTAATTTATTTCGCGGCCAGTAAATAACTTCAAAATCGTATCCTCCAATATATTTTTATGCCTGTGCTAGATGCCGCCGCAAATAGCGACCTAAAAGCATGTTGCCACTGAAATTTGAACATGCTTTATTCTAATCCTGTTAGTTTTGCCGTTAATTTTTAGGTTGTCTCTTGCTAAGGGAAATATCCTTCACCATAAACAGCACAGGTTTACCTAAAATATTTACCTCAGCATATTCACCTTTGGCTCGGCCCAGTAAGCTCACACCTAAATCGGAAATGACAGAGTAGCGACCCGCTCTTGGTTTGTGTCTAGGTGGGTATACCAGTTCTATACGATACTCCTGCTGATCCTGTTGATTAACGAGGAGCACTTCACGCCCAACGGTCACTTTATCTAGGGTTTCTTCACTTTTAAGTTGATCGAGCTTTGCTATCACCGCCGCCAGTGCGGTGGGGCGTAATGAGGCATTAAAACTGTTTTGCAAGTAATAGGTTTCTGTTTTCAACATAAAAGACTGAAATAGATTACTAAAAAAAGAATAAAACATAGCTACCCCAAATATGAGCTAGATAACAGCTAAGCCCCAGCATAAAAATAGGAGCAATAAATTGAAATGTGGGTAATCAGATGCCGAGTGCGAGTAGCACTCGGCTTAAACTGGGAATTTAAGAGACAGGCGTACCGCGCGGGATAAATAATCAAGTGTATTCAGCATTAACCAAGCTGACTTAAGTCTGAGTAATGAAAATGCATTTTTTAACACGGGCTACATCTCCATATAATTTTAAGATTAAATTAATCATCTAACAGAGTTAATGATTAATGACTAATAAACTGTCCATACC
>NZ_JAKZGV010000060.1:0-24329 GCF_022557375.1 Shewanella sp. MM_2022_3 | reverse complement strand
CTCTAATATGACTGTACCATATTCTAGATTGTATACTATTAAAAATTACGGATGTATTAACTGGTATTTTACTCTCAGAAACCATTCCCTGATTATTTTCTTCTGAATATACCATGGCAATAATTTCTTTTTTGCAAAGATTTTCAATATGCACATAAGTTCGAGGTGTTGTTTTAAATTTTACGGCGCTAAAATTTTTAATCAATTCAGTGCGATTCTTAATAATATTCTGAATATCCTGTATCATTTCAGTAGAAAAAAGAACCGCAGCACCTGATAGTCCATTATCAGATGAAGATGAAACTATCCCTAACACTCTATCTTTATCAGAATTAGGTGCCTTTATTAGCAATCCTGCACCACTAGAACCCGAGTAGATTTGGCAGTCAAACTTCCCTATTAATGACTTGTGCTCTGTTAAGTGACATTGTTGATACCATAATGTATTACCACTTTTATCTGCTGGATAACTTAGTAAACTTACATTAGGTTTTTTAGTGGTTAACACATCTTCTGCTGCAATAGGGGAAACATATCCGTACTGCTTCCCTAAGCCATATCCTGTTTGGCTGTTTGTGACTTTTAGTATAGCTAAATCACTCGTATTTGGTTTGCGATTGAGTGAGACTAAACCATTTTTGAATTGTAAAATATCTTTATAATCAGTGGTTAAGTATTTTTTGTGAACCCAGCCTTTTTCAATAAACACTCTTGAACGAATTTGCTTTCCATCGCCAAGGTATTGTGGAATAAATTCTGCATTGAGCACACCTTCACCAGTCATATGGTCGATAATGCAGTGCGCCGCTGTCATAAGATAGTCATCAGCAATTAGAATACCCGTACATAGTGATTGAGTATCTTTGCTAAATCGATTCCTTGTAATGACCAGAATACCTACGCTTTGAGCTGGTAATACTTGATTGATATCTTTTATCTGTATTCTGGAGCTTATCGTTGAGCTTTTAACAGAATGTTCCGTAGAGTCGGCATGGAAACTACAAAGGAGTAGAATGAATAATGCTATATTTAGTAATCTCATTTTCTTATTTTTATTTATTATGTTTTTAGGATAGTTTTCCAATATCAGCTTGATAAATTGCCCATTCTTCTACTTCGCTTAGCTTTGTTTTTGCTGCTATCATTGCTATTGCAAAATTAATCGGTGCTAATAGATAAAAAATTATTCCACTTCCTAATATGTAACATCCTAAAATATGAGTTATTGCTCCGATTAGCCCTGTGGGGATACGATGCTCTGGTCTAAAGGTTCTTCCAACAAAGCGTGAAAACATGCCAATTACAGCTGGAGGCAAAATGCATAAAATCCAAATAGGTCCATTAACATTCATAAAAACAAATGATATATAAATTGCTAGCGCCGGAATGGTACCGACCAATGCGCCAAAAATAGCACCCATAGGTTTGCATTTTTTCATAACATTATTATATGCTGTTTTCATCTCTTCCTGAGAATATCTCATTATATTAGCCTTGTTTAAATTTTGAGTGTAAATATTTTTCTGTTGACTTGATTATGTATAAGCAATCATGTCGTCTAAGGTAAAATAGGGTTAATAATTGTAAATGAGTTTATTCACTCTATCAATTTATTAATCTTACAATAACTGGTTTTTTTGATATTTATCTTAAATGTTTTTGTATATTAGGCTGGTTTGAATTTGTTTTATTACAATGTGTTATGATTATAAGGTCATAAATTCTGGGGGTGATATATTGCAAGGTGAACTCATATCAAGCTCTATACTATCCTATTGTCGGAAATTAAGCCGTATTGGCTATTACGCGATTCTTACCATTCCGCTTGGCTTGATAGAGCGCGGCATCGGCGCGTTTTAAGGTGTCTTCGTAGGATTTATCGCTCGCCTCTATGGTGGCGACACCAATACTGACGGTGGCGAAGAGCCCTTTTACGGCGTGTTTTTGTAGTGCTTTGAAGCAGCAATCGCAGAGAAATTCTGCAAACACTATGGCTTGATCGTATTCAACGCCGGGCAGGGCGACGACAAACTCATCCCCACCAAAACGGTAGGCACTGTCGGTTTTGCGAAATTGCTGCTTGCAAGTGTCGGCCACTGCCATGATGACGTTATCACCCGCATGGTGACCAAGTTGATCGTTGATCAATTTTAGATTGTCCAGATCGAGCACTAAGATCGAGGCGGGAATGCGGTGCCGACTATAGCTATCGAACAGCAGGTTTAAGTCGCGCTCTAATCTGCGACGGTTAAATAGTCCTGTGAGTTGGTCTGTATCGCTTAATTGCCGTAGCTGGACTTCAAGCTGATGGCGTTTGGACATATTACTTGCAACCCAAAGGACGACAGGCTCGTTATCAACAAGAAAATCCAACGCTTGAACGCGTCCCTCAAACCAGATGGGTTCGGATGGACCTTGATCGGATAAGCCTTTGACATCCTTATTACTGAGCTCATATTCTTCGATGAGCAATTTACGGCTGATTAATGCTTGTTCAATAATGCTGAGGTAATAATTGGCTTTTTCTTCGTGTAATACGTCACTGATATATAGGCCGACTAATCCACTTCCATCGTGGTAATAACGCTCATCTTTACCACCAAAAACGGCAATATAACGGCCGCTTTGGGTGATCACAAAAGCCGGATCGGGCAAAGAATGCAGAACTAAAGCCATTTGCGCAATATTGATCATCAAACCAACTCCCCCATAGCCGAGGTCTTCAGTGGCAGTGTTAGCATCCCTTCTTCAGTGTTGCTGTGATTCTTTGTGTAAGTGTGCCTTTGGTAACGGATTAGACACTGCGGGATGACAAAATAAGTGTATCTGATGTTTGCTAAATATGGCTTAAATTTGAAGGTGTTTTGTTACGCTATTAAAGTGGGATGCCAGTGTGGCTCCCGAAGGGCGGCTGATGTTCACTGTATGGCAACGCGCTTTATACTGCGTTTAAGGCTTTCGACAGAGCACCATTATGCCTTCAAGCGCGTTGAACTACCGCGGAATGAACAGATATTTAATACGATTGGTATTAAGCGTCAAAAACGGAGCATTAGCTTGGGTGACAGAGTTGAGTTTTGAGCTCTTGTTCATCGGTAAAGCCTCGATATCCTTTAATTAATTCTCCCTCGGCATTTAGCAGCAGTAAGATTGGCGTGGCGGGAATGCCGCCCATCTCCTTTAGTAAAGCTGGCGGAGCGCGGTAGGCTTCAAAGGGGAAATTGAGCCTAAACAGGGCGCGTTTTAAGGCTAGATTATCCCCATTGACGCCCAAGGCTACTGGCTGAATCGGTTGATTGCAGTTTTGATGCAGTTGTTTGAGTACGTTTGCCTGCTTAATACACCAAGGGCACTCCGGCTCGAAGAACATCAATGCTGAGATATGCCCCTCGAGATGCGACAAATCTGTTACTTGTTGACTCCGCAAAGCTTGAAACTGATAGTCACGGGTGAGCTGCGCCGCCGATAACGGCAGGGCGCAGCACAACAGTGTAAGGAGAAAAATGTAGCGCATTAGAAGCTAAACTTGATGCCGGCATAGATTTCTCTGCCACGCAGTGGGCCATAGATATAGCCTACGTCGAAAGCGCCCTCTGCATCGTAAAATAGCGGTGTGTCTTCATCTCCTGCTTGAGTGTAGTCAAATAGATTGCTGACCCCAGTGTAGAGTGACAAGGTATCGTTAAGCTGATAACTGACCTTAAGATCTACAGTGACATAAGCGGGTGCATCTGTTGTCTTTTTCGAGCTAGGGTCTACTTGGCCATTGGCGTCTAAACGGTTATAGCCTTCGTAGCCAAATTCAGCGAGATCGCGGCTACCAATCCACACTAGGTTGGCAAAAATTTCCCAGTCATTCACATCCCAATCCATGCTGAGCGTGACGCGTTTTTCAACTGGCGCAATGGCATAGGAGGATTTGAATACTGAGTCATAATCAAAGTGCTCGGCAGTCAGGCTAAGGCTCATATCATCGGTTAAGCGATAACCTAAGGCGATATCGCTGGTGATAACCCGCGCTTTTTCATCCAATTGAGTGAGTAATGGAATGCCATGATCGTTAGTGGTTAATGCTGCTAAATGTTCGACTTCGGTCCAGGCTATTGAGGCGGTGGAGGTGAGACGTTCACCCTCGTAACTCAGGGCGTAGTTAACTGAGTTGGAACGTTCTAGCTCGTCGATATCAATATCAAAGCCGAGTGAGCCGTCTAAAATCCCGTGGTCGGTTTCAAAGAAGGATAAAGGTGCACGATAGCCGCGGCCTGCGGATAGGCGCGAGGTCCATTCATCATTATGGCGTAAGCGAATATCAACCCTCGGGGATAGGATCGATTCATCTAATTCTGTGCCGGGTTTATTAGGGTCGGTAAAATCGGCCGTAATAGTATCGTAACGCAGCGCCATGGCGACTTCTAAAGACTCTGTCGCCTGCCAGGTGTCCTGTAAATAAAGACCTTTAACATCATAGTCAAAGGAGTCGGAAACATAGTCAGGGTTGGCACTGCCAGAGCGGGAATGGGAGCGCATTTCTTCTGTGCGTAAGTCGGCGCCGAAGGTGAGTAATTGACTCTCGCTTAGTAAATAGTTAAAGCGTGCATCGAAGAACCACATTTTGTCGTCGGCACTGTAATCGAAGCCTTCGTAGAAAGAGTCCTGTTTGTGATCGGCGTAGCTGGCCGCAAGGTGCATGTTCCAGTCGTCACTAAATTCCCTTAGCCAAGCGAGTGAGGCTTCATTACGTTCGGTTTTAATCCATTCTGTGGTTTCCCAAGCTTTGCCGGTATAGCGTTTACGCACGTCACCGTCTTCAAACAGATTTTGCGTGTCGCTTGGTTGGCCATCATAACCGGATAACACGTTACCTATGCTGGAGGCTGTGCCATCGGCAAAGGTGCTACCTAACATAGGGCCACCAAAAATTTCCGATTGGATATTGGCAACGCGCAATACCAAGTTATCGGCATCGGTTACGTCGTGGGACACACGGCCAGTCAGACTACGGTTTTCCTGCATCGGTGCTTCGTTGACTTTGTTATTGTCCGCATCGGCTTGATCTCTATCATCATATTGTGCAACGAGTGTCGCGCGGGTGCGGCCATCTTCGGTGACTCCTTTACCGAGGAAACCCAGTTTGCGGTAGCCATTTTCACCGGCGGACAAATCCAGTTCTGCGCCGTTTTCGGTGGGTTCATAACTCACAATATTAATAGTGCCGCCAATGGCTTCGGGGGCGATTAACGATGCGCCCGCACCACGGGCGACTTCAATCCGCTCAACCCCAGTTGTTGGAATTGCATCGACTGCATAATAGCCAGAGATCATGGTGTGTACGGGTAAGCCATCCACCAGAATGGTGGTTTGCTCGCCTTTCATACCGTTGAGCATGATGCGCTTAACACCACACATGGAACATTCGTTGGAGACTTTGACGCCGGGAGAGTTATCAATCGCTTCGGAGAGGTTGACGGCATTTTTGTTTTCAATAACGCTGGCGTCGATAACTTCGGTCTTCATGATAGTGTTAGCCAAGGTTCCTGCTTGCTCTAACCTTTGCCTAACACCAACAACGCTCATGCGTTCGATTTTTTCCAGCTCAGGTTTAGTCACATCTTCTGCGCTGGCCAACTGGGGATGGAGCACGGCGGCTAAAAGGATGGCAAGGTAAGTGGGCTTCACTCTCATTTCTCCGTAGAATAATTTGTGGCAGGATTATATGTAAATGAGAATTGTTATTATTTGACTTTAGTCATAGTTCCAACATCTTTTTAAAAAATGTATTAACCCTCGTTGAAAGCGATAAACATGTATTAAATGGAGTCGTAAAAATGCAAAATGCTGATGATTTTATTAAGTTTTTAGAACTGGAACAGCATGTGGAAGGGGGATTTTACCGATCCTCCTACCGCTCGGAAACCGCCTTTGACCCCAGTCGACAGCTATGGAGCAGCATTTATTTCTTATTACGGACAGGCGAAGTGTCGCATTTTCATCGACTCACGGCGGATGAGATGTGGTATTTCCATGCGGGGCAATCATTGACGATTTATATGATTTCCCCCGAAGGCGAGCTGACCACGGCGCAGTTAGGACTCGATTTAGCTGCGGGCGAAAGACCACAGTTTTTGGTGCCTAAGGGCTGCATTTTTGGCTCGGCGATGAATCAAGATGGATTCTCGCTGGTGGGCTGTATGGTATCACCCGGTTTTACCTTCGATGACTTTGAGTTATTTAGCCAAGAAGCCTTACTGGCCATGTATCCGCAGCATAAAGATGTGATCTACAAGCTGAGTCGACCAGAGGCGAAATAGCGCCGTTAGATCATTGCGTTATCATGCAATAGGTTATTCGTTGAATGGATTCGATCGCCGCATGCCTTTTATTTAGACATGCGGCTTAGTGAGGATTAAGTGCGAATAATGTGGGTTACTTGCACCATGGCATCACGTGCCGATTGGCTGACGCCAGCGAGTTGGAAGAAGCCGTGGATCACCCCTAAATAGCGGCGGCAATGGGCATCGACGCCAGCATCTAACAGGTTACGGAATAGCTGCTCGCCCTCATCTAACAGGGGATCGAACTCGGCGGTAATAATGTGAGTTTCGGGTAAACCTGCTAAATCTTGGCTACGCAGTGGGCTGGCTTCAACGTCGGTTCTGGGATGCCAGTCGAGGTACATATCAAAGCCCGTGAGCAGCGTGTCTCGGGTGATAATGTACTTGTCGCCATTGTCGATATAACTCTGGCTCTTGGCGGTCGCATCCAACATCGGATAGATAAGCACTTGTTTTTTAGGCAACCATTCCCCCTTTGCCTTTAACCGTAGGCAAGTGACTAAGGCTAAATGGCCGCCGGCACTGTCGCCCATCAGAGTGATATTAGTGTTGTCACCGCCCCATTGCTGGCAATGTTGCTGTACGAGATTGGCCGCATTGAAGGCATCGTCATGGGCTGCGGGGTACACATGCTCAGGGGCGAGACGATAGCTGACCGCCACCACTAATGCACCGGAATCATTGGCAATTTTACGCAGTTGCTGATTATGAGTAGCGATGCCGCCGCTGACAAAACAACCGCCGTGATAGTAAATAACCACGGGTAAATTGTTATCTGCCGAGGGCTTAAATAGGGTTAACTCTATGCCCTCAAGGGATAAGGTTTTGACCTCAAACACAGCCTCCGGCTCACCTGCCAATACTGTGCTGGCGATGTAACCTTGGCGGCGTTCCTCAAGGCTTTGCTCGCGGACCGAAGGGCAACCTGCGGCGATAAACTCGCTCACTAATTGTTTAATTCCGTCTTCTAAATAGCGTTGGCTCATGTGCAGTTTCCCTGAATATATTCGGCGAGCGCTTATCGCCCTTTGTGGTCGGCAAAGTGTATCGGCTCAATATCAAAAAGGGTAGTGTATATTGGGTGATATGGTATTAATCCCTGCTATTTCAGTCGATTAAAGATTGTTAATTGAGACGTTGCTGATGTTTTTCGACTTCAATGAATTGAGCTCCACCCAATGAATACGGTTGCAGGGGCTGGTTTTAGGCTTGATGAAGGATTGAGCACAATCTAAAAATGTAAGAAAATTACCGTTCGCCAGCCTTGGCGTGCTATTGCTATTTCACTTGTCTTCCCGCGGTAAGGATCGGACGTGGCCACACCAGCTAAAACCCTGCAACAACGCATGGGCATTGTCGCCCTCACTTGGCCGATTTTTATCGAAACATTGCTGCAATCCTTACTCGGGATCAGCGATATTTTTATGCTGAGCCATTTTTCCGATAATGCGGTTGCGGCGGTCGGACTCACCACCCAATTGATGTTTTTTATGATGGTGATGTCCATGATGGTGAGCACGGGCGCCAGCATTCTGATCAGCCAAAATAATGGTGCGGGGCGAACCCAACAGGCGACCGATATTGGCGTGGCCAGCGTGGCCTTAAGTTTAGGTTTAGCCGTGATTATGGGCACCTCGATGTTTTTCGGTGCCCACGGCATTATCGGTTTATTTGAGTTAGAGCCTAAGGTTGCGGGCTATGGTTACGATTATCTGCTGATCTGCGGCAGTTTAAGTATCGGGCTGGTGATGAACATCGCCTTTGCCGCCATCTTACGTAGTTACGGTTTTACCCGCTCGGCTATGTTGGTCACATTGAGTACGGGATTGATGAATGTGCTCGGTAACTATATTGCCCTCTATTCTCCCTTTGGTTTGCCAGTTTATGGGGTAACTGGGGTGGCGATTTCGACTGTGACCAGCCAGATGATCGGTGCCTTGATTATGCGGGCGGTGATCCGCAGTAAGCGTATTCCGCTACCAATGCAACGACTTAAGTTATTGCCGCGCAGCACCTATTGGAGCGTTATGCGCATTGGTTTGCTTAATGCGGGCGAAATGCTGTCCTACAATGTGGCGCAGATGACCATCATCTATTTTATCAGCCAGATGGGCACCTTATCGTTAACGGCTTATACCTATGGCTTGAATATCAGTCGCTTTATTTACTGTTTTTCGGTGGCATTGGGGCAGGCGGCGCAAATCCAAACCGGTTACTACGTCGGTAAACAATGGTTTGATGAGATCACTGTGCGGGTGCAAAAGTATTGCTTAGTAGGCTTTATAGTCTCCCTTGCCATAGTGTTAACCTTTTATTGGCAGCGTTTTACCATTGTGGGTTGGTTGAGTGAAAATCCTGAAGTGATTGAACTTACTGCACTTCTGCTATTGGGCTCTATCGCGCTGGAAACCGGCCGAGTCTTCAATCTGGTGATTATTTCGGCATTAAAAGGCGCGGGGGATGTGGCGTTTCCGGTGCGCGTGGGCCTGTTTAGCATGTGGGGCATTGGCGTACTGTTAGCTTGGTTCTTTGGGCTGCATTTAGGTTATGGCGTACTTGCCGCTTGGCTTGCCGTTGCGGCCGACGAGTGGGTGCGAGGCTTGATTATGGTACACCGTTGGCGCTCGGGTCGCTGGCAGCGTTTTACGCGTATTCCGCCAGCAACCTCAGCTTAAATCGTTCTGATAATAAAAGGTCAACCCTTATTGGTTGCCCCATTTGCCCGATTTCAGCAGTTCATTTTTAAATTGCAGATACCTTGGGTGCCCTGCATCGGTTTCGATTTCCATTGTGCTGTAGGGGGCAAAAAGCGCACCGGGAATTTGGTAACCTCGCGTCAACACATCCTCTAATGAGGGCATAAAACATTCTTTAATCGGGTCAAAATGGATTTTATAACTGGCATAGCCGCGCTTAACAAAACGCTCGGTGGTATCTGTAAATAGCTGTCCAAATGGAGTGTCGAGCGTCTCCGGTGTGGAGTAATAAAAGCCTTGTCCGTACCAGTAGAGTAATAAGGCGGTACCTGCATCGCAGAGTGGATGTTCGATAATCGCTCTGATCATATCGGGATCATGGTCATCCCAATTCAAGTTGCCCGCGACAAAATGCAATTCCTCCATACTTTGTAAGTCACTGATACAGGTGATTTGTGGCGCCGCTTTGCCAAAGTAGGCGCTGTATTCATGTAAAGCGTCATAATCGGGATCGGCAAGCAATTTGGCGAGTTGTTGCTGATTGGCAATACAGCCTAATTCGGCGCATTCATAGGCGCGAATAAATTGTTCTTGGGTTAATAACTTGGCCACGTGCTTCCTTAGGAATGTTGAAATAACCGCACTCGCCAGCTCTGCGAGAGCTGGCGAGGAATTGGGCGAGTATTAGAGGTTAAGCTTGCTGTTGCAGCAGGGTACGGCACAGCTTGATAAAGTCAGAAGAAGTCACAATCCCCAATACTTTCTTATCGTTATCGACTACGGGTAAGCAACCGAGTTTATTATCGATAAAGTATTCTACCACCACGGTTAAGGGTTCATCCGCAGTTAACTGCTGGCAGTCTTTGTCCATCACAGTCGCTATGGGGGTATAGCGTTCCTTGCGATCGAGCGCGCCTTGGCCGTATTTATTCAACATAGATAATACGCTGGCGATCATCTTTTTATGGGTAAGAATACCGACTAATGTCCCGTCGGTTTCAGAAATCACCGGCAAATGGCGTACGCTGCGGGTTTGCATTAAGTGGTGGGCATCTTTAAGGCTCGCACCATCGCTGATGCAGATGACCTCTGTGCTCATAATATCGCTGACTTTCATCCTAAATTCCTTTTTTAACAATGCCCTGAATTTGGTCCTGATTAGGCCAAACGCTGAGCGATTTGCCACTGATCCGATGTTAGCAGCTTAATCATAGCTTGTGCCAGTGCTGTACAAATAAAGTACGTCATCCAGTATAAGCTTATGAATTAAAAGAAATCATAAAAGGCTGACAAAGATGTCACAAATGTGTAACAGTGATGTCTCACAATCGGGGCCTTATTAGACCTCATACCAGTGAACCCTCATCTTAGAAAGGAATAATAATAATGAAACGAACCGTGACTCGTCGTGATTTTTTAGCAATATCGGCCAAAGGTATTGGTGCCGCAGTGATTTCCTACGGCCTAATGGGGTGTAGTGACAGTAATGATGATAACTCTGTGCCCGCACAGTTTTTACATGGGGTTGCCAGTGGTGATCCCGCGCAGGATGCGGTGATCCTTTGGACCCGCGTGACGCCGGATTCTGTGGGGGATGTAAAAGTCAGCTGGCAAGTCGCCAGTGATGCAGCGTTCTCCCAATTAGTGACCACGGGGGAGATGGTCACTAATGCTAATCGTGATTACACGGTTAAAGTTGATGCCCGCGGTTTACGTGCAGGACAAACCTATTTCTACCGCTTTATGACGGCTGATAAAACCTCTGTCGTGGGCAAAACCCGCACTTTACCCGAGGGAGAGGTGAGTTCAGTCAAGTTAGCCGTTATGTCCTGCGCTAACTTTCCTGCGGGTTATTTTAACGTGTATGAATTGGCTGCGGCGCAGGATGATCTCGATGCCGTGGTGCATCTTGGGGATTATATTTACGAATATGCCCGTGGTGGTTATGCCAGCGAACATGCGGCAGAGCTTGGCCGTGAAGTGTTACCCGCCAATGAGCTACTAACACTTAGCGATTATCGTACCCGTTACGCCCAATACCATACCGATGCCAGCCTGCAAAAACTGCATGCTAAAGTGCCTTTTATTACGGTATGGGACGACCACGAAGTAGCAAACGATACTTGGCGTGATGGCGCTGAGAATCATAACGAAGGCGAAGGGACTTTTGCGGCACGCAAAGAAGCGGCGTTGCAAGCTTACTTCGAGTGGCTGCCGATTCGTCCATGGCGCGAGGGCAACAATGAGGAGATTTACCGTAGCTTTAGTTACGGCAATCTGGTTGATTTGCATATGCTCGATACGCGTGTGTTAGCCCGTGATAAGCAGCTCGACTATGCCGACTATATGGATGCCAGCACGGGCGCCTTCGATGGTGAGCGTTTCCGCGCCGATGTGACATCGACCTCTCGCACCATGTTGGGTTTAACCCAGTTGCTCTGGTTACAGGGCACCTTATTGCAAGCCACGGGTACTTGGCAGGTGTTGGGTCAGCAGATCCTCATGGGCAAAATGTCTCTACCTGCCGCGATTGCCACCCAGCAAATGAGCATTCCACAATACGCCATGCTTGGTGCGCTGGCGAAGTTAGCGGCCCGCGCAGCGGCAAATGATCCAACCCTAACGGTGGCGGAATTACAGTATTTACAGGCCAACCAAGCCTTGTTAACGCCAGAGGTGATTGCCCTGCTGCAACTACCATCTATTCCCTATAATTTGGATGCATGGGATGGTTATGCCTATGAAAGGGAAGTGATTTTAGGCACGGCTAAATCGAAAAATCACAACCTAGTGGTGATCGCCGGTGACACCCATAACGCGTGGGCGAATGAGCTTAAAGACGTTAACGGTAATAGTGTTGGGGTGGAGTTTGCCACAAGCTCAGTATCATCCCCAGGATTGGAATACTATTTAAATCTGCCTGTGGAGCAGATCCCCGCGACTGAGGCGGCAATTGTCGAGTTGGTGCCGGATCTTAAATACACCAACCTCAAAGATCGCGGTTTTATGACCTTAACCTTCACTAAGGAAGCGGTGCGTAGTGACTGGCATTATGTCAGCACGATTCTGGCGAAGGAGTTTGAAGAGTCGACCAGCCGTAGCTACAGCACCATGACTAAGGTCGGTGAACATATTATCAACCCAGTGAGCTAACTTAAGCGCCAAACTTAAGCTCCATCCTTTGCGTTGAGCTTGTGCTCGTTACTTATTGGCCACCTTTGGGTGGCCTTTTTTTGCGCGTTTTTGTTAGTTCCGTCCTAAAAATGCAAAATAAACCGCAGTTAATCTACAACTTATTACTATTACTGCAGCACGGTGGTTTTTTTTGGTATAAAATTCGCTCCCAAAATTCGGCGGCTGCCTACACTTGCTAGGACTCTTATAAAGAGAATGCTGTTCTCGTGTTTTGGACGCCGAACAGACCTTACTAGGTAAAAAGCTACGCTTTGCCGCCTAAAATCAATAATTAAGATGGGGATCGGTGTCATGTCAGAAAAATATTTCGTTACCGCACAGCAACTGCTCGAAGATTCATTTCTATTAGCTTCACAGGTTTATGAGAGTGGATTTCGTCCGCAGTTTATCGTGGGTATTTGGCGTGGCGGTGCTCCAATCGGGATCGCGGTACAAGAGTTTTTCGACTTTAAGAAGGTTGAAACCGACCATATCGCCGTGCGTACCTCGTCTTACTACGGTATTGGTACCGACAAGCAAAGCAAAGAAATCAAAGTACATGGTCTGCATTACATTGTTGAAAATGCCAATGCCAGCGATAGCTTACTGATTGTGGACGATGTGTTTGACTCTGGCCGCAGTATCCATGCGCTGAAGGAAAAGTTAAGCCAACTGATGCGCTTAAATATGCCGCAGGATATTCGTATCGCTTGCCCTTATTACAAGCCAAAGAATACCGCTGTGCCTTTAAAGCCTGATTACTATATCCATGCCTCTGAAGACTGGTTAGTGTTCCCACATGAAGTGACGGGTTTAACGCCGGAAGAAATTGCCGAAGGTAAGGGCGATTTAAAAAATATTCAGCATCTTTTTAAATAAAAATGATGTGTTAATAAAAAGCGTTAGCAGTTTTTGCTAACGCTTTTTTGTTTCTCGGTTTTGAAATAGCGCCTATTGTTTTGGCCTATAAATCCATGCAGTTGGCATAGTAAGTCACAGTCGCTGGCCAGTCCGAAAACACGCCAATCACGCCCACATCTTTAGCTAACACATCGAGTAGTTCGTAGGTATCGCCCTCATTATCAATGGCATCGGTAATACTTTGATAATAAAAGCCGCCACCATTTTTTAATAAACCAGAACGTTCCAGCGACCATGTGATGATCTTAAGTCCCGAGGCTTTAGCTGCCTTAGCGTATTCCGAGGGAATGATTTTTTTATCCGCATCTAAGGCGACTAAAACCCAGAGTGGCGGCGCGATAATTTCGACGCCTTGGGTCTTTAAATCCGCCATTGAGGGTGACCAAGTCGCTGAATTTTGCGGATCGAAGGCGTTGTTATAATCGTACCTGTCATCGAGAAATACTGCCTGTTTAGCAAATTCCGGCGCGTTGGCGACCCAATATTTAATGTCATCCAAAATAAAGGATTGAGGAAAGACCTGTGAGGCATCGACACCTGCTGCGGTATATTCATCGAGCATCTTCTGGGCGTACTCTTGCTGAGTAAAACCATCGAAGGGCATAGCTACGCTCGCGGCTTTTAGCTCGGGCGTCATTTTTACACCTGCTTTTTTAAACATCTCAATGCTTTCGGCGTGGGTCATTAGGGTGCCATTGCCCGTATATAAATCCGTGCGCCACTTAGGCGTACCATTCATAAATTCTTCGACAGTGGTGGCCTTGGGATTCTCGCCCTCCATCTTACCCTTTAAGGTTTTAAACTCGGTAAGGGTGATATCACTGGTACAGCAGGTTGCTGTGGCGGCAATGCCATTGGCCGGATCGGCGGGCGTAAAAGGCACAGAGCATTTATTGGCTAGTTCTGGAATGGCCAAAATATTGGTCGTGCTGGCGAGATCGCACTGAGAGTGGCGGCAGACTAAGGCTTTATCGGCGGTAAAGGTCACATCACACTCGACGATACCCGCGCCGGAATCAATAGCCGCTTGGTAGGATTCTTTGGTGTGTTCAGGAAACTGCATCGCCGCGCCGCGATGACCGATGGAAAACTCACTGCGATAAAAATGATCGGTGGTGCATTGCTCTAAGCGGGTTTTAAGTGTGCTGTCTTGCATCTGGCGGACCAGAAACAGCGGCCGCTCACCCACTTGGGCTGCAACCATTTGAGTGGTGGGTGCTGTGGTCTCGTTATCTTTAGTATCACTGTTGCAGCCAGCAAGCAGAGCTGTTGTGGCAAATAGCATGTAGCGTGTTATTGGAGAGGTTTTCATCATCTTTCCTAGATTGAGTTTTTGTGAATGGATTCACCTCACACTCTAAAATGGCTAGATGACTAAATATGTTCAGTTTTATGATCAAAACAAGAAAAGTTACCGTTTGCCCGCCGCTTTTACGCTAGCTTGATACTGAGCTTAGGACTAAGATTAGGGCGAAAAATCATCTAGCATGTCGCGTTACTTTTGGGATTATTACGGCTATTTGAAAGTGCTAAGCATGAAAATTTTCTCGCAAGCGATCTTTCTGTGCCGAAATCAAGTAAACTGCGCTCCTTTTGTTTTATGATGGCGTTTGTATCGCTTGATAAGACAAACGTGGCAAGCATCATTTAGGAAATAGAGCAGAATGAGCAAGGGTAAAAAATACGATTTTCGCGTCACTCAAGCTGAAAATGGTTGGAAGACGGAAATCACTCGTCGTATGACGTCGACTAAGACGGTTGTGTCGAAAAGCCATGATGGTTTTGCGACTGAGGCCGAGGCACAAGCTTGGGGTCAAGCCGAGCTGCAAGTGTTTTTAGGCACACTGGTTGAGCGTAATAAGCGTCGCTCAGAGAAACAAGCTAAGGCTAAATTAGCGGCTGCATTAGCAGCGGAAGCGGCAACTGACGCCGATGATTTTGATGATGAAGACGAGTTCGGCGAAGAATAAATCGCAGAAGAAATCTCGGAACAAAAGTCTCGAAGGCAAGCTGGCTTGTGAGCCAATCTGCATTCAACAAAAAGCGGACCCAAGGTCCGCTTTTTGTTATGCCATCTTAAGGTGTTCCCCTAAGTAGCTGTTAGGCAATGGAATTATCCTTGAATTTTAAAGCTACCTTGCATAATCGCCCAGTGACCTGGGAAGCTGCAAAAGAATTGGTAAGCTTCAGTTGGGCTCATGCCCGCAGTACTAAATTTTATCGAAGTAGATTCACCGCCACCCACTAACGCAGTGTGAGCAATAACACGGGTATCACCGGCTTTAACATAAGCTGCATCGGCACCAGCACTCATTCCATCGGTCGCAACGGCAGACATATCTGCGGCTTTAGTTAATACCCAGTTGTGGCCCATAGCGGCTTTGGGCAGGGTACCAGTGTGCGTTAGGGTCAGTGTGACTTCTTTACAGGTAGCAGGAACAGATAGCTCTTTAGTGTCAAATTGCATTGCGTCAGTCGCAGCAATCTTGAGTTCACATTCGTTAGCACTCGCTTGGCTGGCGACGAATAATCCTAGACCGAGTAGGCTTGCGCTAGTCATGTTACGGAAAGTGGTGCTTTTCGCTTTCATCTGGTACTTCCTTATTCTGAACAAGGTGGATCGAGCCGTTTGACTCGAGTATGCGCTGCTCAGCATAGGTTGAATTCATTAAATGGGAATGAATTCGGTATGTAAATTATGTATATACAACTTTTGATTGAAAGAGATTGAGTGCGACAATTTGCCGCACTCATCAGGCATTAACGCGGCACTTCGTTGCGGTAGGGAATGGCGCGTTGTGCGCCTTCACGGGTAACCGTAATCGCCGATGCCGCATTGGCAAAGCCGACGGCGGCGGCAATCGACATACCTTCACTTAAGCCGACAACCAGTGCACCGTTGAAGGTATCACCGGCGGCGACTGTATCTATGGCTCGTACTTCAAGTGCCGGAATTAGCCCGGTAAAGCCAGCGCTACTGATAAATGCGCCTTTGCTGCCTAAGGTGATTACTACCGTCGCAATCCCCTGTTGATGTAGCCATTGGGCGGCGAGTTTGGCATCTTCCTCATGCTTGACCTCTATACCCGTTAAGGCTTCGGCCTCGGTTTCATTGGGAGTAATAATGTCGACCCATTTGAGGTAGTCCAGCTCCTGAGTGGCCGCTGGCGCAGGATTAAGCACAGTGGTGATACCAAGACGTTTGGCCATTTGCAGTGCATTACTCACCGTCTCAGTGGGTGTTTCGAGTTGGATCAGTAGGTATTGCGCATTGGCAAACAGGGCGTAATGTTTTTCTAACTCGGTAGGGCTGAGGTGGGCATTAGCCCCAGCGGCAATCCCAATAGTGTTTTCGCCATTTTCAGCGATAAAAATCATCGCTGTACCTGTACTCATATTGGCAACTTGAGTGATGCCATCAGCTTGTATACCGTCCTTGAGCCAACTATTGCGCATTTCATTACCGATACCGTCTTGGCCTACATGGCAAATAAAATCCACGCGAGAATCGGGTAGACACAGGCGAGCGCAAGCGACGGCCTGATTTGCGCCCTTGCCACCATGTTCTAGCCGATAACTTCGGCTTTTTAGGGTTTGTCCGGGAGCGGGCAAATACTCAAAATTCATGACATGATCGGCGTTGGCACTGCCGATAACGAGAATATGGCTCATGGAAGGTTCACCTTAGTGTCATCTGCGGTTGAGATACGTTGGAGTGTAGGCCGCTAAGCTGTCAACTAACAAGTCAACAAAGCCTTGTCTGTCGAGTCCAAACAGTACAGTGGCATTCGCAGGTTTAGCCGTAAGCTGATAGCGGTCGACTACCGTCATCCCCAGCGTTAATTCGCTCTGGGTTTCAATCTCTACTCGACAGTCTTGGGCATCAAACAGTTCAGGTTTGAGTAGCCAAGCAATAGTGCAGGGATCGTGCAGCGGCGCACCCACAAATCCCCATTTTGGATCCCTATGATAAATCATAAAGAAATCCAGTAACTCGGCGACACATTTAGCCACGGGGTTGGGAATCGCACGAATACGTTCGATATCTTCATCCATGATCTGTGCTTGATGTGTCACGTCGAGGCCGCACATGGTAATGGGAATACCGGATTTAAACACGATATCGGCGGCTTCTGGGTCGACAAAAATATTAAACTCGGCGGCAGGCGTCCAATTGCCGACACCCGCTGCACCACCCATCAATACAATGCGTTCGATCTTGGCGTGTAATTCGGCGTGGCTTGCAAGTAATAGCGCGATATTGGTAAGTGGCCCTGTGGGAACCAATGTCACGGGCTTATCACTTTGACGCAGCTGCTGCGCCATCAACTCAACTGCATTGATGCTTTGTGGCGTAAAGCTGGGTTCTGGTAATACTGGGCCGTCGAGTCCGGTTTCGCCGTGGACATTATCGGCAATGATTAACTCACGGCTTAAGGGTTTAACCGCACCGCCCGCGACCGGAATATCACTGCGATTTAATAAGGTTAAGATCCGCAGGGCGTTATTAAGTGTTTTATCGGGGGTTTGGTTACCCGCGCTGGTGGTGACGGCGAGTGGAACGAGCTCTGGATGGGCGAGGGCTAAAATGAGCGCAATGGCGTCATCATGGCCAGGATCGCAATCCAGAATAATAGGACGAGTCATACTGTTACTCCTTTAAACAGCGCAATGGAGGCTTAGAATAGCACGCTAAAGCGTGAAGACAGTGAGTCTAATAGTGTCTTTACAATAAACTGTGAGCATTTTCTGATTTATCTTCATAAGCTGCTACAATAGCGCCCGCTTTAGGCACAATAAAGATAGATATTCAATGCCTTAAATATCATGGAATGATAAGGACGTTCTGGCGTGTTGGTGAATCCTAGTCAATTAACCTCGAGTACCTCCACTCGTTTTTTGGGGTGGTTAGAAATACTCTTAATCTGTATCCCTCTGCTGCTTTTTAGTTTTGCCGCCTTATTTCTGTGGGAAGGCGTGCAAAAGTGGTCGTTGGTCAATCAACTTGAAGAGCGTGGTGCTGTCGCCATTGGCCGGGTGATTGACACTGAGTATCGGAGTGAACGAGCTTCGAACGGCATGTCTCGCCAAAGATTGGTGTGTTTGGTGGAGTATCACACCGCCGAGGGCGAGGATATTCGTCAGTGGGATCTCGATGGTGTGGATTGCCGTGCAACTTATCAATTAGTCTCGCCGCAGGATGATACGCCGGGGGCATTAGTGCCCAACTATGCGCAAAGTGCTGTGAGCTACTTGCCTGATGCTCCAACACGGGCGAGCGCCAATCTTGAATTAACCCGCGATCGCGCCAAACTGGACGTTGGCTTTGGCGTCGCAGGCTTATTATTTGGCTTGTTTGTCGGTTATTTCTGCTTGAACTTATTCAGAATTCGTTGGGCTGAGTGTCGTTATGTGCCAATGGTCAAGCGTTTAGGACTGCAGCAGGATTACGCTGGGATTATCAATCTGCTTGAAACCTACAAGAGTCACCCCGCCGCGAATATTCTGGTATGGGAAGCAGCCGATCATATCGGCCATTGCCGTGAGTTATACCCGCGTTTTGTTGCCTTATTTGCCCAAATGCAATCTGTGCCAAGCAAAAAACAGTTAGAACCGATAGATGAATCCATTGTGATGATTAGCTTTTATCGCTTGAGTACCTTAGGGTTTCACGACTTGGCGCTCGCGATGTTAGCCCGTAGCAATCAAGCTTTGTCGGCAAGAACCTTGGCAACCTTTGTACTGATAACTCGCACTTATCAGCTCCCTTTGGCACTGACATTATCCACAGAAAAGCTCAAGGCATTGGAGGCACTTTGTTATGCCAAAGAGCTCAGTTTTGGCTTGGAGGATGAAAAACAATGCTGTGTCGACCTTGCTGCCCGCATCGAATATTTACTTTGGTTAGTTAAATGGGTACTCGATAATACCCATAGTGCGGTGGAGCAAACGGTTAGCCCCGTGCAAGCGCGGATCTTGGCGGCGTTTGGCCAGAGAATGGCGCTGCAAACACTCAGCCTCGACAGCGCTCAGGTGATTGATAAACATACACAAGTATTATTATCTCGGTTAGATGCGAGTCATGGTTTTCAGTGCGCATTGAGGCCGATAATGGAGTCATTATCGGATAACGTAGCGCAACATATTCAACAACTCACGTTTTCAGCAACGACAAGGAAATAAGTTATGCAGTCTTATTCAATTCCTCGCCCTTTGGCATTGGTAGCAGCCTTAATCGCCCTACAATTAACGGCTTGTAGTCAGCCGAAACCCGTAACCGTATTCGAAAATGATAAGGAAGCCTTATTGCAGTTTGATAACGGTAAACTGCTCCAATTTAAGGAAAATCCGAGTCCACAGTACCGCCATATTCCCTGTGATTTACCCGCTGTCGAGACTGTGGTCACCAATAGTTCGGCCTTTGCGGCGTTAACACAATCCGGTGAGGTGATCACTTGGGGTGATAGCTATGCTGGTGGCGATAGCCGCGAGGTGACTGAGCAGCTTAAGCAAGTTAAGCAAATCGTCTCGATTAAAGATGGGTTTGCCGCGTTACGTCAAGATGGCACTGTGGTGTTCTGGGGCAATGCGGGGAAATATCGCCTCGACAAAGCCCTACAAAACCGCATGACCAATATTACCAAGTTGTTCGCCAATCAAGAGGCCATTGCCGCGCTAGATGCCACAGGCAAGGTACATACTTGGGGTTATGGCCCCTACGGCGGCAATAGTTTGCATGTGCAGGATCAATTAGTTGATGTCGTCGATATCTTTGCCAGAGGACGCAGTTTTGTCGCCCTTAAAAAACAGGGCAGTGCTGTGATTTGGGGGCAGGTTGAAGAGTCGACCAATATGAAAAAGTTACTCCCGCAGCTTACGGATGTGGCGAAGATCGAATATTTTCAACACACCTATGCCGCCTTGAAAAAGGACGGTACTGTGGTGAGTTGGGGCTGGCGCAGTGATGCTTACTCGATCCGCAGCGCCTTAAAGGATGTGGCGAGTATGACGGCAAACAATTGTGCCTTTGCGATTTTAAGTCCTACGGGGGATGCGCATTTTTGGGGCGATGGCATTAACTGTGGTGTCGATTGGATTAAAAAAACCGACATTACAGGCGTGAAGGAGATTATCAGTGTCGGCTCAGGGTTTTTATTACTGCGGGATAAGGCCGTGCCGCAAATTGTGGCCGACGACACTGACTACGCGTATATGTTTGGGTTTCACTATGCCCAAGAGATTCTTGATAAATATTGGCAGGAAGGAAGTGTTATTACTCAAGGACCATCCTCCTTTGTGTTTACGCGTCCCGATGGCAAAGTGGTGCCCGTTGGATATCGCGCCAACCGTGATAATGTGGAAAAGTTAATGGCACGTATTCCGCGTCTCACGTGGTTAGATGGCGCAAATGACGGTTATGTTGGCATTAGCGACAAGGGGGAGTTGGTCTCTTGGTCGATGAATTTGCCCATGTTCGACAAGTCGCCTGTGCAACCTGCTGACTCGTTAGTGATTAAGCCGCTGGATTTAAGCCCGGTTGCCCAATGCGAAACCCCTGAGCAGCGTCAGGCGATTTTAAGTAAAGACAGACCCCAACCAGCGGCAAAAAACTGGGATGGCGTTTTCTAACTCATGTGAGCTTTCTCGCCAATCTGAGATTAATGGACTTTCATCCGTATAGACGTCTATAATGCGCGCGCTTAGGTCTTTAATATTCTGAGCCTTGTTGGGCGTTAACAGGTTTGACGCCCTTTGAACCTAATTTTGAGTCAACCTTCTGTGGTGCTTGCGATGATGAAGTCGCGAGATAATCGGGAAGCCAGTGAAATTCTGGCACTGCCCCCGCAACGGTAAAAGGTGAGAGACGACCGCATTTGATAGGCGTTCACGATGAACACTGAAATCGAGTGTGTAAAGGTCAGTTTCGCGTTCATCTCAAGTTGAGATGGATATAGCCTAAGTCCGGAGACCGGCCCTAAAGGTGTTTTTGAGATTTCGGTGGGCAGATCTCAAAATGCGATAGTGACTATCAGTGTTTTCTACTGAATCAACGGTATCGTGGCGCTAATGCCCCGTTTTCCTTGTAGGAGTTAAAGGTAAAATGGGAACACATCCAACCAAAATTGCGCTGCTGATTGGCAGCCTTTGCAGTGTATCAATTATCGCGCCCGCTGTGGCTGCTGATGAAACTCATGCCGCCAACGTCGATGAGCATATCGTGGTGATTGGTCGTGCTGATAAGACCCCGTTAAATATTGCCGCTAATGTGAATGTGATTGATGCTGCGGCGATTGAAATGAGTGGCGCGACTAATTTGACTGACGTCTTACGTGGTCAGAGCGGTATTCAAATTTCGGATAACAATATTGGTACTAGCTTTGCGATGCGCGGTTTTAGCGCCAGCGCTGCGGTAAACAACACCTTGATTTTGCTCGATGGTCGCCGTCTGAATAACATTGATATTGCTGCGCCTAGCCTGAATGCAATTCCCTTAAATCAGGTTGAACGCATCGAGATTTTATCCGGCAGTGCGGGCGTGCTCTATGGCGATCAAGCCGTGGGTGGCGTGATCAATATTGTGACTAAATCGCCTGAGAATACGGGTGGCAGCGTGCAATTATCCGGCGGTAGCTTTAATACCTATGAAGGTCGCGGCGATGTGTCTGGCGCAATCAACAAGGATTGGCGCTATTTCTTGACCGGAAGCTACAACCAAGGTGACAACTATCGTCAGCATAATGCCAATGAAACGGGCTCTATCCTTGGCCGCATTCAATATAAAACGGCGACTGATTCTTTCTTTGTCGAAACCAGCTATTACGATGATGACCGCGAAAATCCAGGGGCATTGACTAAAGATCAATTTAAAGACAACCCACGTTACTCTGGGAACGATAAGCAATATTCCCATGAAATGACCACTGCGGCGCGTACGGGCTATCAGCATCAGCTTAATCAAAACTGGGCATTAGCGGCGGATCTAGATTACAGCGATACCTTAGTCAGCTCACTCAATTGGGGCCAGAGCCATAATACTCGCTCACTGCTGATGTTTAGCCCTAAGGCGCTTGCCAACTACAGTACCCGTCAAGGTGAGCTAAACCTAGTGACTGGTTTGGATATCAGCCGCGGTAAAGCCGAGTTTGACTCTATGGCGCGCAGTAACGTGCAGGATATGCAAAGTGCTTACCTGCAAGCCACTGTGCCGTTAAGTCACACCTTAAGCTATGTGGTGGGCGGACGTTACGCGCGGGTGACTGACGATCTGGTCGATGGCAATGTGTATCCAAACGGTATTGATTTAGATGAAGATGCCACTGCATTCGAGTTCGGTTTAAATTACCGTCCGAGCGCCGAGCACAGATTCTATCTACGTGGCGATGAAAACTTCCGTTTCGCTAAGGTGGATGAGCAAGCCTACACTCCGAAAGATGTGTATGGCTTAAAGCCGCAGACCGGCCGCTCCTATGAAGCTGGTTGGGATTGGGCTGTTGCCAGCCAAACTTTGCGAGTGAGCCTATACCGCCTCGATTTAGAAGATGAAATTGTCTTCGACCCGAGTGCTGAAAAACCTGTTGGGGGCAGCTTCCAAGGCGCTAACGTCAATGCCGATGCTTCACGCCGTTATGGCGCGAGTGCCGATTGGGATTGGCAGGTGACTAAAGCGTTGCAACTAGGTCTTGAGTACAACTATATCGATGCCGAATTTACCGATGGGGTAAATGATGGCAAGAAATTGTCTTGGGTGGCCGAGCATTCGGGACGCGGTTATGTCAGCATGGATTTTGCCGAACATTTTCAAGTCTTTGCCGAGGCGATTTATACGGGCGATCGCTTTATCGAAGGCGATAATGCTAACCAAGGCGATAAATTGGCTAGTTATGTCTTAGGTAACTTGGCACTTAACTATACCCGTGACGCTTGGTTAGCGAGCCTGCGTATCGATAACCTGTTTGATAAAGACTATGTCAGTGCTGGTTATTATGCTGGTGGAACCTATGACGGCTATTACTCAGGCCGAGGCCGTGATATTCGCTTGACGGTAGGTTACCGCTTCTAAGCCGAATCCTGATAATTAAGTGATTTAGCGCATTTTAAAGCCAGACGTTGTCTGGCTTTGTTATTTCTGCTGTTGGGTGCAGAGAAAAATCATTTTTACGGGTGTAATATAGGCTAAGTCGTTGCTTATACTATAAAGCACATCATCTTTAGGGTTAACGCAATTATTCTACGACTTAGTGCTGAAATTCTTTGTAGTTTGGGTATGATGTGAGCGGTATTCGAATCATCTTATAGCTAATTAACAGGTGTAAAGTGTCCTATGACAGATCTTGAGCAACAGGTTTTTACTCAAGTGAGAGCCATCATAGCGAATGAAGAGCAAGTCATTGGCCGCCGTGGGATCTTAATTCCACTGAAAAAGGCCATTCTTGCCGAAGGCGATATTCGTAATGTGATCGATATTATTTCGAGTGATCCCGCGTTAGCGGCCCATATGTTGATGCGCAGCAATTCGGCGCAAGCTTCTGGTGTGGTTAGCCCTAAGTCTCGCTCTTTAAAAGATGCCTTAATTCGTTTGGGCCAAGTTAATATTTACCGTTACGCCTTTACATTTTATTTGAAAGAACGCCTCGATGAATTGCCTCAACCCTATAAGAAGTTGGTGCAAGGTTATTGGAAACTCACGGAAAATATAGCAACTGATGCGGTTGACAGCTTAGTTGATATGCCGGATGTCGATATCGACCCCGATGAGGTGCAAACCTTGGCGCTGTTTAGTGTGTTCGGCCAGATTATTGCCTTAACCGCATTTGCTTATTTGAATGCCAGCTCTGAGCAATCTTTCCCGCTAAGTGTGATTAAGTCTTTGATCGATAATCAGCAACAAACCTTAACCATCGAAGCCTTTGAAGCCTTAGATCTTGACCAAGATCTGCGCCAAGAGTTTATGATCGCCCACAATCTGCGCCAGACCCGTAATCAAAATTCCCCCGGGTTAATTTTGCGCCGGGTATTGTCAATGCGTGGTTTATTGCTTAACCCGCTCTAAGCACCGCCCATAAAAACAAAGCCTGCAATAGCCTGTCTCTCATACACAAATCCCTGAACAATGCTCAGGGATTTTTTTTGAACTCATTCCCCGCATTGTGATCAGATCGTCTAGGGCTAAATATTCGAGGCGATTATGATGAAGATGATGGATCCA